>CAYRAL010000049.1:3462-7726 GCA_964422235.1 uncultured Candidatus Epulonipiscium sp.
TTATCTGATGCAGATCTTGATGAAACAAGTACTGATATTGTAGCTGGCGCGTTTTCATACTCAGGTCAAAGATGTACAGCGGTAAAAAGAATCCTTGTTATGGACGATGTAGCTGATGAATTAATTTCAAAAATAAAGTCTAAAATGGCTGAAATAAAAACAGGTAGCCCAGAAAACAAGGCTGATGTTACGGTTATTCCTTTGATTTCAGAGAAGGCGGCCGATTTTGTTCAGTCCCTTATTGATGAGGCAATAGAAAAAGGTGCCAATGTAATTGTTGGTAACAAAAGAGAAGCTAACCTAATGTATCCAACACTTGTAGATCATGTAACAACAGATATGAAATTAGCCTGGGAAGAGCCTTTTGGGCCAGTATTACCAATTATCCGTGTTAAGAGCATCGAAGAAGCTATCGAAATTGCTAATAACTCAGAGTATGGACTTCAATCATCTGTATTTACAAAAGATATCGATAAGGCTTTCTACGTTGCACAAAAACTAGAAGTAGGAACAGTACAAGTAAATAATAAAACAGAAAGAGGGCCAGACCATTTTCCATTTTTAGGCGTTAAGTCATCCGGAATGGGAACACAGGGTATACGTTATAGTATCGAGGCTATGACCAGGCCGAAAGCCATCGTTTTAAACCTAAACAAACAAATATAAGTCTTTGCAAGTCAGGGGGATTTCATGGCACAAAAAGGTACAGTTGAGTCTATTAAAGATCAGAATGTATATGTAAAAGTAATAAGAGAAGAAGCCTGTGCTCATTGTAAGATGTGTACAACAGGACTTAATGAAGGAAAAGAATGTGTAATTGAGGCAGTTAATCAATGTGGTGCTAGCATTGGAGATGAAGTAGAAATTGATGTGCAGAATAATTATTTTCTAAGAGCCACAGCAATTATGTACGGAATTCCTTTAATAGCACTTATGATAGGAATTGGAATATCATCAGCTATTTTAAAAGCAAAAGGAATACAAGGTGCAGAACTTATTAGTGCATTTATTGGATTAGCTTTTACCGGGATTGCATATCTGATGATTAATAAACGGGAAAAAGGTAATAAGAATACACAATATTTACCTATTGCTGTTTCAAAAACTAATAAATAAATTAATAAATAAAATCAGGACACTATTTTATAGGTCCTGATTTTTTATTGCTGCATTATCTGGCGAATCAACATTATAGTCACTGTTAGCCACATCACTATTGCTTTCAGATTTATAATTTTTCAATTGAGATTCTAAGGAAAGAGCTTTAGCTCGCCATTTTTTACCTTCTTCTTGAATTTTTTTAGTAAGTTCAGCCATATCATTGTATTGACTGACCATATGTTCTTGAATTTGTTTAAGTTCCTGATTTTCTGCATTTATATTAGCCAAATCTAGAGAAGTATCAGGGCCGGTACTAGCTTGGGGAGGAGATACACTTTTCGAAGATAAGGAATGAAAAACACCGTCTAAAAAAAGCTCAAGTTCTGTATTAGGTTTAATATCGGGATGTAAATTAATCATGTCAATATTAGAAATAATGCCAGTTCTTATAGGATATGTTAAGGAAGCATAAAGGGTATTGCAGTTAAATGAAGACGGTAAAGAATTAGGTGCAGATACAAAATGACAACGTTCGAGTTCATGGGTTTGTAAAGAACAGTCAACATTTTTGCTAAATGTATTTCCTCCATCCATAGATAAAATCATTTGTAAATGCCCACTATCTAAAAAGTTTACCCATAGGCCACGGTGATAACAGAAAATAGAAGGATTAATTGTACTAGCAGTAGAATGGAGAACAGTTTCATCAGACCATATATTATTTTCATATTTTTTATAAATAAGGTGGTATCTTCCATATTTTTCTTGGATATAAACGACATGAATATGGCCACTACTACTGATACAAAATTGGAAATCATCAATAGGAAAAGTTGAACTAGCAACGGCAGTAGGCTTACTCCATTTACCATCCTGATACATAATAAATCGAAGCAAATACTGAGCACTCATTTCACCATATAATAAGAAAATACAATCATCGTGAGCCAGATATCTAAACCCTAAAGAATGAGAAGGAAAAGATAAAATAGGACTAGTTTCAATTTTATTTTCCTGGAATAGTATATGGTGTATTAATTCACAAGAATTACCAATAGGCTGGTTAGCAGTATAAAATAAATGAATATGCTCTTTTAAATAGACTGTATAAAGATTAGAAAAGTTATAAATGGCTTTTGGATCTTCAAGAATTATACTGCGGGAAATATTATTGTCTTTATAATGAATATGTATAATTTGTTCCTGAGTTGGCTGAGTAATAATATGTAAGTCTTGATTATGATCAATAGTAGCGCTGTAGTTAGGAGTATTGCTACGATTAATGATAATAGGGCGAGATAACCCGGAGGAAGATAGAGTTTGAGAATACAAACCACTTTTGATTGAGTGGTTAAGGAGTATTAATTGAACGCTATGAGTACGAATCAGATATGCCATAAATACACCTCCATAAAATATATCTATTAAGCTATACAAAAGTATATTCAAAAGATAAGATTTTTATACACCATAGTCACCAAACTGCTAATTTTTCCATAATATAATATTGAAACCGACATTTCGATTATTAAACATCGTAACTTAGCATTATGTATAGGAGGTAAGTTGTATGAGCAAATGTTGTGGAGGCTCTGATTCCAGATTTTTCGGAGATAATAACGCAGGTGTTTGCGATGTGTGTAACCCAGCTGCGGTATCACCAAGGGATGATATTTGTATTTGTCCACCAATCGGTGAACCCAGATGTTTAAATATGTTAGCGCCAGTTGTTTTTGATGAGAGTGGAATTAATCTTTGTAGAGTAATAGATGTAAGGCATCTAATAGATGCATGTAGACCAGAAGAAGACTGTATTCCTTGTACTGATTACCTTTTTGGGAACCTAACCAAAAGGGATTTAAGAAATGCAGAGAATATCCAACTACAAGTAGTAGATATTGATTTTAACTTTATATGTCCAGACTCCAATAGACATTCAGATATTAAACCAGCTAAAGATAAACCTAATTGTAGCCGTTTGACACTTAAAGATATTGACGTAACTTTAGCTGTAAAAATACTAGATGATAATTGTAAAGTAAGAAAAGAAGGCTTCATGGTGCTTCGCTATCTTCCGCCGGTAGATACTTGTGGATTTAACGATGAAACGAACCCAAGTTCCGTCAGTCTTGATTTATATACCCCTTACGGTATATCTTTTGCACCAGAAAATCCATGTGGATGCAATAAATTAGTTCCAACAATTAATTTTATTGGTTATGTAGAAAACTTAGGTATGCATAAAGTACAATGTATATGCCCAGGTACAACAGATTGTAATCACAATAATTCACATTCTTGCAAAGAATTTGGATCAAATAACTCAGTAAGACAAGGAATTTCTGCTCAGGCTTTAGCCAAAGTAATTTCAACCGATGATGGTGTTCTTGCTATCGGGTTAACTTTATATCTTAAAGTAATATATTTCGTACAATATAAAGTGCCACATGCAGGTTTAGTCGTACCACCAAAATTTGAAGCAATCGGTTCAAGAGAACAAAATGATTGCCTCATGTTTGTTGAAGGAGATTTATTAGAACAAAGTATCAGGCCTTTAGAAGTAGGGGTAAGTTCAAAAACAATTCGAAATCCTAATAGGCAATCATGCGTCAATGATTCTCGCGTAGAGAGTGATCGACATGGATGCGGATGCCCAGATGGTAGATGTAGCTGCGGAAGATAATTCTGCAGAGCAAAAGGCCACCTCATATGAGGTGGTCTTTTACCTTGGTAACATCGTTGTTAAAACAATAGCCCCTGCAATAACGGCAGCAATCTGAAATGTATACGAGGCGTAATTCAGAGCTTCCATATAATCACCAATCAAAAGAGCATGCATCGTTTGATAAGTGGCTGCTCCTGGAACAACTGGGATAATTCCGGGAATAAGAAAAATTGTAACTGGAATTTTACGCGCCTTAGCCAACATACCAGATCCTTGGGAAATAATTAAGGCTGCAACAAAGTGGGCAACAATCGGTGAAAAGCCTAAATCCATACATAGCAAATAAGCAAACCACCCAGAGGCTCCGATACCCCCACAAAAAAATAATTCTTTCTTTGGAACGTGAAAAAATATAGAAAAACCTATAGTAGCAATAAAAGCACCTATAGTACTAAGCATCATAAAGCAAAACCTCCTATAGAATGAAAAATATTCATT
>CAYRAL010000050.1:0-7679 GCA_964422235.1 uncultured Candidatus Epulonipiscium sp.
GGCGTTAAAACGGCTATCATCGCTTGTAATAAAAACCCTGAAATGTCAAAAGAAGCTGATGTGGCCATTGAACCAGTATGTGGTCCTGAAGTTTTAACGGGATCGACTAGGCTAAAAGCTGGCACTGCTCAAAAACTAGTTTTAAATATGATTTCCACAGGAACCATGATAGGTATAGGCAAGACTTATGAAAACTTAATGGTGGACCTAATGCAAACGAATGAAAAATTAAAAGTAAGGGCGGAGAAGATCGTTATAGATGCTACAGAATGTAGCAGGGAAGTAGCAAGAGATAAAATAGATCAAGCAGATGGCAGTGTAAAACTAGCCATTACCATGATTCTTCTTGAAACGGACCTAAAAGGGGCAAATCAAAAATTAAAGGAAGTTAGTGGGCATATAAGGCGCACTTTAGATTCAAAATAATGAGGGGGGAAGGAATGAATAATAAGGAAGTTAGGAAAAATTACTATGGATAATAAAAATTATAAGAGGTATTCAGGAGAAATTCAGATTGTAAAGAAAGAATACCCTAAAGATGCTAGAGTTAATGTGATTGGAAGCGTGAATGAAATGTATAGACATGTATTTTTAAAGGCTTTAAAAAATGGATTAAAGATAAGATTAGAAGACAGTCCGTCGTCACTGTAGGGTAGTCAAATAGGAGGCTTTTTTGTTGTGTTTTTCGCATATAAGTGATTTTGGCAAAAGCCCGGAAGATTATTAGAAAGTCGAATCTACGGGTTATGAATTAGGCAAAGCTAAGCTAAAGGAAGTGCTATGATTTAAATCATAGCACTTCCTTTAGCGATTATTATCATTATTTTGGCTTGCTTTCTTTAAATGCTTCTTTAGCTGTGTATCTTCTGAATCTGGGTCGTTTTCGAATCCTTTGGTTTTCCTACTCTTTGAGGATCCTTGTTGGGGAAGGTTCTTCTTTGTTACTTCATCCATTACTTCACCTCATTTATTGGAAGTTCTTGTTTTTCTTTATTTGTCTCAATGCCAGCGTAGGGATCTTGTGGTTGCCTCTTTGGGTGTGAAATTTGCAAATCCTGTTTCTTTTGCCATTTTATAATTCCTCCTATTATAAACAATACTTCTGTACTATTATTTGAAGTTTTACTACGATTATTTATAGAATAGACAGGTATTTTATCCCAAATAGGGCTGGGAGACAGTCCCCGGTGTGGTTTTAGACCATATGGTTAAATCCTTAAAATGACAGATTGCTTGGAAGTTTTTAAAAATAATGATATAATTTCTTAGGGTTGTGGAAGAGCTTTAGATGAAAAATTTATTTATTGTCCTTATTGCAGTAAGGAACGAGATGCTTAATATAAAATTAAGGAGATGAAGGAATGCAAAATATCTACACGAATTTAGAATGCCGGCAGATCCAGCGTGATGGTGATATAGACTATTTTTTAGAGACCCTATCTTATCCGGTCATACTAGAGCTACCACAGACGCTTGTTTCACAGATTCAGTTTCCTAAGTCAAGGGCAGTTTTGGTCCGTACATCACCTACTAGCACAAGGGTGACTATTCATATTCTGCGGGACATAGACCTGCACTCTAGCTTTGCCAATTTTGAAGTAGAGCTGGGAGGTAGGCAGTTAAGTATAGAAAAAGAACTTGCTTATGTGACCATATCAATCATATAGAATACTAAAGGGGTAAGATAAAATGAAAAAGAGTATGATGTTTAGTAAGATATTAGCTATGGTAGTGTTGGGAGTTACATTATTTAGTGACAACCTAGAGGCGGCTACATTAACCAGTATTAATCAAAATAATACCAATTTGGTCCCACTGCGTACCATTAGTGAAGAATTAGGGGCTAAGGTGGCCTTTGATAGCACCAGTCAAAAGGTTACAGTAATCTATAAGGATTCTACTATAGAGGCCATTATCGGTAGCAAAAGTGCTACAGTTAATGGGAATAAGCAAGAATTACAGGTTGCACCACAGGTTATAGAGGGCACAAGTTATGTACCCATTCGCTTTATTGGGGAAGCTTTAGGTGGCTTAGTAGATTACCAGAAGGGCACTTTGAAAATTACCCTTGATGATCAAACGAAAGAGTGGGAGCTGGAAGCTGCAGTAAGTACAAACAAAGCACCTAGTTCTGCTAACAGCTTTACTAGTGGTACAAAAACAGTAAATGGTAAAAAGATAACCTATGTGAGCATTAATATGAATGATTCTAAAGTAAAGGTAAAAACAGCTACAGCCAATAACACGATTACACAGGTGCAGCCTCTTAAAAGCTTAGCAGCAGGAGCAAAAGTAGCAGTGAACGGAACCTATTTTGCAGCTTATAATGGGGAGACACCCTTGCCAGACGGGACAATTGTATCTAATGGTAAGGTAATTCATATAACAGACATAGGCTCTACAATCGGCTTTACGGCGGACAACAAGGTACTAATCGATTTTGTAAAGACTCGTGTACAAGGTTATATTAATGGGGTGGAGGGTTGGTTTACTTATCGTGTGAATCGCCCAACGCCCGATAAAACTGCCAATGTTATTTACACACCAGAGTATGGCAAAGATATAGCCCTTGCAAGTGGCTGGTCAGCAGTCGTATGTATTAATGGGAAAGTAGAGAAAATTGTTAGAGAGTCCAGGAAGGTGCCTCATAATGGCTTTATAGTTGTCACAACTAAACCGTCTTTATTTAGTGTAGGCGACAGTGTCAACTACAAAACAACTTATGAGCCAACCCATACGTCAGCAGCAGAGTGGGAAGACGTGGTTTATGCCATAAGTGCAGGTCCGAGTTTAAGAATTAATGGTGAAAAAACAGGAGACCCTAAAAAGGAAAGTTTCACAGAAGCTAAAATTTTAACCAACTCAGCCCGGCGCACTTTTATTGGTGTAACGAGCGATAATCAACTAATGATTGGAACGGTCTCAGCAAGTGTTAGCCAACTTAAGGATATTGTGGCTCAGCTAGGACTAAAGAGTGCCATGTGTTTAGACGGCGGCGCCTCATCAGGTTTATATTATAATGGGAGCTACTTAACATCTCCAGGAAGAAACTTAAGCAATAGTCTTAATTTTTACTAGTCCTCATCTTTTTTTGACGGCGAAAGCAGTCCATAATTGGCACCATAATAGCGGCTACAATACCACCTGAAAAACCATTGTTATAGAGATTAAGACCCCCATGTATCATAACGATATTAGAAACGATTGACACATGCAAAAATCCAGCTACAATACCAGCTATGACGCCATAAGTGCCAGCAATAGGTGCCAGTGTTGTTCCGAATAAGGCTGCTATAATGATAGAAGTATCTGAAGCATTAAAAATCTTTAGCAGGGTCGCTATATAGACCCCAGCTAATATAGGCACTGAGTTTTTAGGCGTTTTTCCACAAGTTGAAAAAGCCACAACTGTTAAAATACCCGCTATGACGGGGCCATTGAAGATTCCCTTTGCCACAATTACATAACATACTGCAATTAATCCAATAATACCTATATTGATATAGGTAAGCCCGAATCCAAACAATCGGATAAAATCAGCAGGTCCAGGTCCTGTATGTTTAAGAATACCTTTATATCCTTTAAAACTTCTTTTATTTAATATAAATCCAACTAGGATATAAGATGAAAATACCAGTACTAGCACATTTCTAATAGACCCACTATACTGTGTAGAGAGATTATATTGTGGTTCTATCATAAGGCCGAAACCTCTTAGTAGAGAGGTTATTAGTGTGCCAATAATTCCCCCAGTAAAGCCAATGTTATATAAGTTATAGCCATTATGAAAACCATACATATGATTTGCTAAAGGGACAATAACAAATCCAATCCCAATCCCAGTAAAAATAGCAAGGGGAATACTAAACAAATAGTCTAGATCAAGACCAAAAGCAATTTCACTAACAGCAGGTGCTAGAGTTGTAATAAAAAAACTACTGACAGCGATTTCCCTGAAAGGAATCTTTTTATACCGTGAATATAGAAGGGTGCCTATTAATAATGGCCAAATATTTACAATATTTTTACCTATAAAGGAAAATCCTGACACGGTGAAAATAGCCGCTATTAAGGGTCCAGTAAGGGGGATGTCCAGAATATATATCAAACATATAATTATTAAAGTTACAGCTCCTACATTTGTCAGTGTTGCTCCTACTCCGCCTACTTCCAAATAATCTGTAAGAAGCATATCGGGGTGGGATATAATTTTATATAATCCACCAAAAACTTCACTAGGGCTATCAATGATAAATCCAGTTAGTATAAGTACAATGAATAGTGACGCGATGAGTAAAAGGTTAGCTTTATCTTTTGTTTTTTGGGCCATTATGTTCTCCATCTTTTAATTTACTTTGTTTAGTTGAAAAAATTATTATATCATGATATGAAGATTTTTAATATATTTTTATGTGTTTAAAAGTTCTTATGAGAGAAAAATAAGTGATGACTGGGAGAATGAATTTGCTACAATATGTTATAATAAAGCTATAATCACAATAATATTGTTTATAGGTTTTAGAAAATATCAAGAAGGTTTACTTTATACTATAAAGGTTCAAAAGAATAAGGAGGAACCATAATGGAAATGAAATATACTCAAAAAGGTATTGGAAAGATTTACCTAGCAGGAGGATGTTTTTGGGGCGTAGAAGCCTATATGCAAAAGATAGAAGGCGTCATAGAGGCAACTTCAGGATATGCTAATGGGAACACAGAAAACCCGACTTATTCTGATGTGGTTCACAATGATACTAACCATGCGGAAACCGTAGAAGTTAAGTATGATAGAACAAAGACTGACCTTACTAATATATTGCTTTATTACTTTAAAATAATTGATCCTACTTCCTTAAATAAACAAGGAAATGATGTAGGGACTCAATATAGGGCAGGTATATTTTACACTGATGCCAGTCAATTAGATGAGATAGAAGAAGTCATAAAACATGAGCAAAAGAAATATACAAAAGATTTTGTGGTAGAAGTTGTACCCTTAGATAAGTTTTATATAGCAGAAGATTATCACCAGGATTATCTAGCCAAGAACCCTGCAGGGTATTGTCATGTGGATTTAAGCTTGGCTGACCAGGGAGTAGACAGAGGAGATCTTAATCAAAGGAGCCTATCTTACACAAAGCCCTCAGATGAAGAGCTTAGGCGAATTTTAACAGCAGAGCAATATGAAGTCACTCAAAATGCTGGTACTGAAAGGCCTTTTATACACGACTATAATGAGTTAGAAGACAAGGGAATTTATGTCGATATCGTAACAGGGGAACCTTTATTCTCATCAGAGGATAAGTACGATGCAGGGTGTGGATGGCCAAGTTTTACAAGACCAATTAATCTGGAAGTTATTAAGGAAAAAGAGGATCTTTCACGTGGCAGGGTAAGAACAGAGGTCATCAGTAAATCGGGAGATTCTCATTTAGGTCATGTTTTTACAGATGGGCCTAAAGAGGATGGGGGTTTGAGATATTGTATTAATGGAGCAGCTTTGCGGTTTGTACCATTTGAGGAAATGGAGAAAGCAGGATATGGAGATTTAAAAGGAATATTTAATATATAGTCCTTAAGATTATGTGCTATAATAAATAAAACGCCTAATAAAGGAGAAGATAATGGGATATCATATTATTATGGACAGTGTGGGTGATAGAACAAAAGAGTTAGTATCAATGGATAACTTTTCAGTTGTACCGCTTACGATCTTTATTGATAATGAGGAATTTATAGATGATGGGAGTATAGAACAAGGCCTATTACTAGCAAAAATAGCATCAGCTAAACAGTGCCCTAGGTCTGCATGTGGTTCGCCAGAAGAATATATGAAGATATTTGAAAAGTACCCAGAAGATAGGATTTATGTTATAACCGGATCATCCCAGTTAACAGGCTCTTATAATAGTGCTAAAATAGGAGAAAAGATGTTTTTACAAAAATATCCTAAGGCAGAAATAATTATTATTGATAGCAAAAGCGGGTGCTCTGGAGAAACATTACTAGCATATAAGATTATTAAACTAGAAAAAGCATATAATAATTTTAAAATAGATAGTGAAAAAGTAAAACAATTTATTCAAAGACAAGAAGTCATATTTGTCTTAGAAGATATTACCTTTTTAAAGCAAAATGGAAGACTAACAGGCATTAAAGCATTGTTAGCAACAGCCCTAAATATTGTTCCTATTCTAAATGGAGATAAAGACGGGGTTATCCGTCAGTTAGGAAAGGCAAGGGGAATAAAAAGGGCTCTTAAACAATTAAAAGATATCATTATAAAGGGTGTTGAAGAGGGCCAAAAGGAAACACTTGTCATATCTCATTGTAATTGTCCAGAAAGAGCAGCTATTTTAAAAAATGAATTAATAGAGTTGTTTCCTAGTTTGAAGGTAATCATTGCAGATACAGGCGGAATTGCTACTTTGTATGCAGGTAACGGTGGCATTGTAGTATCTTACTAGACAAAAACCCTGTTACCCTTATTTAAAAGGGTAACAGGGTTTTTGTTGTAATGCTATGATTTATTTTATTTTAAACTCAGAATAAATATGCTCATAGTCTTCTAAAACTGCATCTACATTGATGTATAAGCTCGTGTTTGCAACCATTTCATCAGGAAGGTTTAACATTGGATTATTTTTGAAATCCTCTGGTAAAAACTCTTGTGCTGCTGTATTTGGGTTTGCAAAGTTTGTAATATCAGAGATTTTTGCACTGACTTCTGGGTCTAATAGGAAGTTTAAGAAGGCATAAGCATTATCCTTATTAGGTGCCTCTTTAGACATTACAAAACTATCAATATACATGGGCATTCCCTCTGTTGGGAATACGGGTTGAAGTTTTGGATCGGCTTGTTGACCCTTAACAGCTTGATTGGAATACATAAATCCTGCAACAGCTTCACCATTTACTAAAGAGTCTTCAGGTGTATTGGTCTCAAATCTCATAATGCTATTCTTTAGGGCAAATAACTTTTCTTTAGCTTCTTCAACCTTGGCCGGGTCTGTTTCGTTGTACTCATACCCTAAAGTCTTTAGGACAAGGCCCATAATTTCCACAGACCAGTCGATTAGAACCACGTTTTTTTCAAGTTCTGGCTGCCATAAGTCAGCGTAGCTTGTAATAGGATTGGCACCAAGTGCTTCAACAGCTTCTGGGTTGACAAGTAAAAATGCTGTTGAGATAGCGTAAGGTACGGAGTACTGATTATCCTCATCATAGTATTTGTTTTGATATAAGGGATTCAGATTCCCGAAGTTTGGAAGCTTTTCTTTGTCAAAGCTTTCAAGGTTTTCATTTCTCCTTAAGATATCTACCATGTAATCTGTTACGACAGCTAAGTCATACTGGTCTGGATTAGCTTCAAGTAGAGATTGCATATCTTCGTTGGATGTAACTTCTTTATAGTTAATCTTAATACCTGTTTCTGCTTCGAATTGATCGATTATTTCGCGCGGAATAAATTCAGCCCATGTCATCAGATTAATTTCCTTAGACCCTGTTTCAGATTCTTTTTCCTCCTTGTTACCGCAAGCGGCTAGAGAAAAAATCAACATAGCAGATAAAATCATACTTAAAATCATCTTAAATTTCTTATTCATAAATTAAAAATCCTCTCTTTTCTTATCTTTATTATTAAATAGTTGACTTAGGCCAACTATAAAAAACGTTCC
>CAYRAL010000051.1:0-7574 GCA_964422235.1 uncultured Candidatus Epulonipiscium sp.
AGATCTAATCCTACAATTTCAATATCTAACCCACAAAGTTCCTTAAGATAATAGTGTAGAGCAAAGGTCAGGTATGACTTTCCACAACCAAAGTCTATAATGCGTATTTTTTTATCCTGTGGAAGCTCCCAGGCAACATCCTTTACAAGTTCCACAAATCGATTGATTTGCCGAAACTTATTATATTTACTTTTAACAATCATACCTTCCTTGTTCATAACCCCAAGTTCTACAAGAAAAGGAACGGGTACTCCTTCTTGGAAAATATACTGTTTCTTTCTGTTGTGTGAAAGAGATAGTGATTCTTTATGCTTTGAAGGAGCCTTTTTAATAATGGTAACCTTCATTTTTTTACTGATCATAACTTGGTAATCGTGGTCTGATGTATAGATATTGATTTGTTTCATAACAGTTGAAAGTTCTATCATTCGTTGATTGAACTCATTGGGTTGCAGATTTTCATGGCTTACGTTTTTTTCAAATATATATTCCAGGTGATAGCATAGTTGTTCTTTGATAAGAACTGGTTTGATTTTTACCTGCGTATAAAGGGTTTCGTTTTTATTGCGTACATTGCTAAAGAGAGCCGTTATTAATGATTCATCTTTAGTAATGTTATGCCACATATCTTGAAGATTTTGCATTTACATTCCTCGCTTTTAGTTAGTTTTGTATAGGTAATCTGAATGTGTTATTTGAATACGTATCCTTGTATTCTAACCTTTTATCATAAAATCGTCAATATGCCACCTTTTTAAATGAAAAGTATGTGATTAATGGATAAACAAGTCGTGTAAAGGGGATAATGTAGACAAGTGGAAAAATGACAATCTATAAATTAAGCAATTTTGTATGCCATGTAGAATTTTGATGATATACATTTTTGTAAACTGGTGCTATGGTTGTGTCAAGTAGCAAATGCAAAAAGAAAACAAGGAAAAAATTCAAGATGGAGATGGAGGCAAATCAATGGAAAGCGTTGAAAATACGAATATACATACAAGATTTTCAAAAGCTACAAAAGTAATAAAGCGAGATTGGGACTTATATTTATTATTAATACCTGGCGTAATATGGTTCCTTATGTTTGCATATAAGCCTATGGTAGGACTTCGAACAGCATTCTATGACTATAATGTCTTTAGAGGATTTGAAGGAAGTACTTATGTTGGCTTAGCCAATTTTAAAGAATTTATGACTGGCCCAGATTTTAAAAGAACAATAAGTAATACTTTAATGATTGCATTTTGGCAGTTAGCAATTGTTTTTCCAGCACCAATTATTTTAGCAATTGCCATTACAGAGATGAAGAATAAGTTTGTCAGTAAGATGACTCAAACAGCGACATTCATACCATACTTTATATCAGTTGTTGTTGTTTGTGGTATGACAGTTAGTTTTTTATCTCCAAGTACAGGGATCATTAACGCTATTATAGAAAGGTTAGGATTTGAACCTAAATACTTTATGGTTTTGCCACAGTACTTTAGAGGCGTATATACAACCATGACTTTATGGCAAACAGCAGGGTTTAATGCCATTGTTTATGTAGCAGCTCTTGTTGGTATTGATCAAGAATTATACGAAGCGGCTAGGGTAGATGGTGCTGGTAAGTGGGCTAGAATAAAGCACATTACATTCCCAAGTATTATCCCGACAATAGTCGTTATGTTTATACTTAACATAGGTAAAATTGTGAAAGTTGGATATGAGGCGATATTACTCATGTACAGACCATCTACCTATCAAACAGCAGACGTTATCGCAACCTATGCGTATCGTACAGGGATAGAGAATGGTAACTATGGACTTGCAACAGCAGTAGGGTTGTTTGAAGCAGTTGTGGCTTTAATCTTAGTTGTTGCGGCCAATAAGATCAGTAAAAAAGTAACTGAAAGTGCATTATGGTAAAGGAGGGGTAGAAGTGGATGAAAGTAAAATGATCGTCAGTAAAGGTGAAAAAGTATTTAATGCAAGTATGATTGTAATTGGTATTATAATTACGATTTTGGCCCTATACCCAATTTACTATGCTTTAATTGCATCTGTCAGTAGGCCTTTATATGTAGAGAATGGTAGTGTAATGTTTAGTATTAAAGGGTTTAGCTTGGATAGTTACAAGGTAGCATTTGCCAAACCAGGTATTTGGTTATCTTATGCCAATACAATTTTTTATACAGTAGTAGGTGTTTTTGTAAACATGGTATTTACAACAACCATGGCTTATGCTTTGTCTAAAGAAAGATTAGTTGGTAGAAAGTTCTTTACATTATTCACCATATTTACAATGTGGTTTAATGCAGGAATGATTCCACTATATATGACATTTAGAGATTTTAACCTATTAGATACTAGGTCAGCTATTATTTTTGGATTTGCAATTAATACCTACAATCTCATTATAATGAAAAGTTTCTTTGAGCAAGTACCGCAATCCCTAGAAGAAGCGGCCTTTATAGATGGGGCTAGAAATATTGGGATATTTTTCAGGGTTTACTTACCGCTTTCAAAGCCAGCTTTAACAACAGTAGGTATGTTTTATGCAGTAAACCGTTGGAATAGTTATTTCTGGGCTATGAACCTTCTTACAAGTGATAATAAGATGCCTTTGCAAGTTACACTTAAGAATTTAATAGTGGATCAAGTGGCCAATGAAACAGAGGCGGCCATTATAACGGCTCAATCTTTGAGTTCGCCAACAACGGTTATTTATGCAATTATGATTATGGCTATTGTACCTATGCTAATCGCATACCCATTTGTACAAAAATACTTTAAGACAGGTGTGACCTTAGGAGCAGTTAAAGGTTAAGTGAAACTTTGACGGAGATAGTAAGGTTCTTTTATAAATATAAAAGAACTTCATTATAGAACTATAAAAAATATAAAATTTTATAAGGGGGCTTACATTATGAAGCTGAAGAAAGTATTAGGATTGTTACTTGCGGTAACTATGACCACAGTAACCATTGGTGCATGTGCGCCAAAAGCAGAAGAAAAACCCCAGGGAGAGCAATCTCAAGGGCAAGAGCAAAAGCAAGACGAAACAGAAGAGCTGGAAGGTAGTTTAATTGCAGCTGAGCCAACAGAGTTTAGCATATTTTTGAACTTTAATAACATGCCATTTAACCCTGAATGGAGAGTTTGGCAAGAGATTGCAGAAAGAACGAATATAAGCTTAGAAGGTGTAATTTCACAATCTAACTCTAACGAGCAAGAAGCCTTTAACCTAATGTTAGCATCAGGTAATTTAGCAGATATAATAGGATATGTTGACGCATCAGAATTAGAAAAACTCGGTCGTGATGGTGGAATTATTCCTTTGAATGACCTAATTGATGAGCATGCTCCAAATATTAAGGCTATGCTTGAAACGGATGCGAAATTTAAACAAACAGCAGTTTCACTAGATGGTAATATATACCAAATACCAAAAAACCAAACACTACAAACAGCTGAGTTTTGGTGGATTAGACAGGACTGGTTAGATAACCTTGGTCTTGAAATTCCAAAGACTGTAGATGAGTTGTATGAAGTATTGACAGCATTTAGAAATGATGACCCTAATGGCAATGGTAAGAAAGATGAAATACCACTATTTGACCGTGCAGGCCCTAAAATGCCAGATGAGTACTTATACCTATGGGATACAAGTACAGGATTCTATCCTCGCGATGGTCAAATGACATTTGAACCAATGGAAGAAAACTTCAAAGTTGGTGTAAATAATATTGTTAAATGGTACAAAGAAGAGTTAATTGACCCTGAGATCTTTACACGTGGACCAAAATCAAGAGATATCCTACTGAGTGGGGATATAGGTGGACTAACACATGACTGGGCGAGTGCAGGGAACTATAATGATTCATTAAGTGAAGATATTCCAGGATTTGAAATGGTAGCATTTGCGCCACCAGCAGATCAAAACGGTGTCGTTAAAGAGCGTACAGAAAGATTCCCAGGTGTGGGTTGGTCTATATCTTCACAAGCTGAAGACCCTGTTACAATCATCAAGTTTATGGATTTCTTCTTCTCAGAAGAAGGTTCAGATTTAATGAACTGGGGTATTGAAGGAGAAACATATACTGTAGAAGCTGATGGTTCAAAGGTTTATACAGATATAGTAATGAATTCAGAGCAAACACCACTTGGATACTTACGTTCATTAGGTATTCAATACAGAATTGGTATGAATCAGAACCCAGATTATGAATATGCATTTATGGTTGACGCTGCTAGAGAAGCAACTAAATTATACATGGATAATGCTGATGAGTGGTTCCCAGCGGATATGCCACCATCACTAGACGGTGTTTTAGGATTAAAGTACACACCTGAAGATGAGGCAGAATACAAGAAGATTATGTCAAGTATTGAACCTTATGTTGATGAGAAGTTCCAAACATGGATGTTAGGTACAGCTGACTTTAATGCAGATTACGATAAGTTTATTGAAGAACTTAAAACAAGAGGTATTGACAGAGCCATTGAAATTAACCAAAAAGCTTATGAAACATACCTAGGTAAATAATTTAAATATAAAAGGGCAGGTATTGTATCTGCCCTTTTTATGCTATCTAAATATAAGGAGGTTAAGATGGGAAAGAATTTAGTATTTATCATGACAGATCATCAAAGAGTAGATAGTATTGGGATGGTTCAGGACAATAAAGAAGTAACCCCAGTTCTCAATAATTTAGCGGATCAGTCGACACAATTTAATATGGCATATAACACTTGTCCTTTATGTGTCCCGGCTAGAACGGCTCTTGCAACAAGTAAATACCCCACTAGAAATGGTGTTGTGCATAATGATTTATCTGGAAAACTTGCTAGAGATCATAAGACCATTCATGAATATTTAAAAGATGGGGGATATAATGTAGCTCATGTTGGTATTAACCATATTCAAGTAGCCCCAAGCTTAAAAGACAGAATGGTATTTGATCATTGGGTAGATGACGATAGTTATAATCAGTATGCTAAAGAAAAAAACATAAAAATTGTGCGAAATGAGAAGGATGTTACTGTGGTTAAGGAGTTTCAAGATGGGGAGTATCGGGATAAGGCTTATTCGAATGCCAGAGTATCCCTTTGGGAACATTCGTTGGAAGATTATAAAGACATGTACTTTGCCAGAGAGGCCATGAAATTTATAAAAAAACAAAAAGATGATAAGCCATTTGCATTGTTTTTGTATTTCTGGGCCCCACATCCGCCACTTAAAGTTCCGGCTGAATATGCAACTATGTTTGATCCCAATAATTTAACCCTGCCATCTAATGTAGGAATAGCGTCCCCTAAAGAACCTAAAAACAGAAGAAAAGGCATCGCCGCTCAATTAGCTCAGGAGCTTTCAGGTGCAGATTGGAATAAAGTATGGTCAGCACACCTAGGTTTAGTTAGAATGGCTGATGATGCCATAGGGGATGTTTTAAGTACTTTAAAGGATACAAACAATTACCATGATACAATTGTTGTATTTACAACTGACCATGGAGACCACTTAGGACAACACAATATGTATCAAAAAATGGAGATGTACGACCAAGCCATAAAAGTTCCCTTCCTATATAAGGCGCCAAATACGACACCAAAACAATGGGACGTTCCTGTATCCCATTTAGATATAATGCCTACATTACTAGATATGCTAAAAATCTCCTATCCAAGCAACCTAGATGGCATCTCATTGGCTCCTAGTATCCAAGGTGAGGTGGCACCCCCCGACAAACCAGTCTTCTGTCAATATTCAGGCAACCCAACTGTAGGGGACATAAGACGCGCAGTTGTCCAAGGACAATACAAATATATATATGACCCAAGAGATACAGCAGAGCTCTACCACCTAATCGAAGACCCTCTAGAGATGAATAATCTTTCGGGTGTTGCAGAACATGCCCAGATCGAAAAAGATCTACATGATAAATGTATGACCTGGGCTAGGGAGCACGGTGACTGGATCAAATGGTAAGGGGCGGGTATCATAAAGCGGTGATTGTAACAATTTCGTTAAAGTGCTGTGTGAAGCGTGTGGGTGATTGCCGTTAAAAAAGTCAACTGTTTGAGGCTCAAAGAATTATAGTCTCCAGACAGTTCATGCCGAGTTTTGACTTTTAGGCAATCACCCACACGCAAACACTAGCACTTTAGAAATTGTTACCTCACAAGCGTATGATCCCCGACCCCCACCCCGTAGCCAATGATAGGGGACAGTTTACAAACATTAAGTTCAATTAGTATAGAAAGACTATGTGTTTGTTAACTGTCCCCGAAATAAAAAAAGTTTAAAAAAGGCTTGTGCTTTGTATTCTTATCATGTATAATAGGTTTGTTGTGACATTGAGAGCAATGAAGCAGGAGGTTGCCACCTAGAAATAGGGGAATTTCTGCCGAGCAATGTCCGGTTCACGAAACCAGACGATGAGGTCACTGTACTTAAAGGGATTATCCAAGCTACGTTGTAGTTTTATGACGTCCATTATGCCGTAGGGTATGATATGTAGGCTTGTTTAGATAAGGAACACCCGGTAGAGTGTACAGTCGCCACTAGTCGTGCTGCTTTCTAAAAAGTGCGAAAAGGAGGGGACTTTTTTTATGACTAGCCAAAAAATGAGAATTACGTTAAGAGCGTATGATCACAATCTTATCGATCAATCAGCAGCTCAAATTATTGATACTGCAAAGAGGACTGGAGCTAAATCTAGTGGGCCTATTCCATTACCTACAAAGAAAGAAGTTATCACAGTACTTCGCGCAGTGCATAAATATAAAGATGCACGTGAGCAATTCGAAATGAGAACTCACAAAAGATTGATAGATCTTGAGGTAACACCTAAAGCTGCAGACGCGTTAAGAAGACTTGATTTGCCAGCAGGTGTAGACATTAAAGTAGATTTAAGATAATAAGGAATAATGAGGACGGTAGCAAAGCTTCGTCTAGAATGATTGCTTAAGGGCAATCCGCTGTAGATCTTAGGAGGTGTAAGGAATGAAAAAAGCAATTATGGCTAAGAAAATCGGGATGACTCAAATCTTTGATGAAAATGCAAACTTAATACCAGTAACGGTATTAGAGGCAGGGCCTTGCGTAGTAGTGCAAAAGAAAACAATTGAAAATGACGGATATGAAGCAATCCAAGTAGGTTATGTTGATGCCAAAGACAAACACACCAACCAACCAAAACAAGGACATTTCAAAAAGTCAGATGTACCATTTAAAAGACATTTAAAAGAATTCCGCTTAGAAGACATTTCAGCATATGAAGTTGGACAAGAAATTAAAGCTGATTTATTTGAAGCAGGAGACAAAATTGATGTAACAGGTACTTCTAAGGGTAAAGGATATCAAGGTGTGGTTAAAAAATATAATCATGCGACAGGACCAAGCAGTCACGGTTCAAGACACCATAGAACACCAGGTGCTAGAGCAGGGGCGTCATACCCAGGTAAGGTTTTCAAAGGCATGGGACTTGCAAGTCACATGGGTGCAGAAAAAGTTACAGTACAAAACCTTGAGGTTGTACGTGTAGATGCAGATAAAAACTTAATACTAGTTAAGGGTGCAGTACCAG
>CAYRAL010000052.1:0-7563 GCA_964422235.1 uncultured Candidatus Epulonipiscium sp.
ATATTATTTGGAGAAGGTGGTATGATTAATATTCCGTTTTTGACTAATATGACACAGGATAATACAAAAGCAATATTTGCACTGGCTATGTTAGTAACCTGGCAAATGGCAGGATATATGATGATTATTTATATTAATGGATTAAACAATATCCCAGGTGATTTATATGAAGCAGCTCAAATAGACGGAGCTAGCGTACTCCAACGTTTTAGGGTTATTACCTTGCCTATGTTAATGCCTGCTTTTACAATTGTATTTTTTATGACACTTGCAAATTCTTTTAAGTTACTAGATGCAAATATAGCATTAACAGATGGTGATTTTGGTACAAGGATGTTGGCTATGCAGATTTTAAGAACCGTTAAAGAAACAACACCGCCAGATTATGGTCAGGCACAAGCACAGGCAGTTATATTCTTTGTTCTTATTGCAACCGTAACTCTGATTCAAGTGTCTATCACTAAAAAGCGGGAGGTGGAGATGTAATGCCTGAATCAAAAGTAGTTACAATCAAAGCAAGAATTGCTAAGATTATAACCTATATTGTACTAACTTTAACGGCTATTTACACCCTAGCTCCATTAGCCTTTTTGTTTATCAACTCATTTAAAAGTCATAGGGATATTGTAAGTACCCCTATTGGGCTACCATCAAGCTGGGATTTTAGCTACATTATAGAAGCCACTAAGGCCATAAATTTTTTCAGGGCTCTAGGTATTACGGTATTGATTACGGTGTGCTCTGTAGGACTGATTGTACTTGTATCGTCTTTGGGGGCTTGGATTATGGTTAGGAATAAAACAAAGCTATCAAATATTGTATTACTAATGTTTACAGCGGCTATGTTAATCCCTTTCCAATCAGTTATGTATCCTTTATTAAGCTTATTTGAACAAATGGGACTTAAGAATATCCTTGGTTTAATTTTGATGTATGGTGGATTTGGACTTAGTATGTCAGTATTTTTGTATCATGGTTTTATAAAAAGTGTACCGACATCTATTGAAGAAGCAGCAGTTATTGATGGTGCTAATATTTTACAATTGTTTTTTCATGTTGTATTACCATTGGTAAAATCAACCACTGCAACAGTTATTATTTTAAATTCAATGTGGATATGGAATGACTACTTGTTACCATTTTTAGTAATTGGTAACTCAGAGATGAAAACTTTGACCTTGGAGCTTTACTTTGCAAAGATTACTTCAGGGCAGTACGGTAACCCATGGGAGTTAATATTCCCGGCGGTTTTTGTGTCAATCATTCCGATCATTATTATTTTCTTATTCTTGCAGAAATATATTGTTAAAGGTGTTTCTGATGGTGCCGTGAAACAATAAGTAAAGGGGACGGTTAACAAGTTATCTTAGTTTTTATAACTATAATGATTTGTTAACCGTCCCTTTACATGGTTGTAAATAGACAAAATGTTTGATATACTTACATATGGTAAAATGATATAGCTTAAGTAGTTTTTTATAAATAAAATTCATTAATCAATAAAACAAAATAATTAAAATCCAATGAAGAAGGTGGCGTTATTGAAATCGATATTTAGTAAGATTTTTGGTTCACATAGCCAAAGAGAGATAAAGAGAATTGAACATATTGTCAGTGCAGTAGAATCATTTGATGAAACTATGCAAGGGTATACCGATGAGCAGCTACAGGCAAAAACAGAGGAGTTTAAAAACCGTTTAAACGACGGAGAAACATTAGATGATATTTTGCCTGAAGCGTATGCAGTTGTTAGGGAAGCAGCTCACCGTGTTCTAGGAATTAAACATTTCCGTGTTCAAATAATAGGTGCAATTATCCTTCACCATGGACGTATTGCAGAAATGAGAACTGGAGAAGGTAAGACTTTAGTTGCCACAATGCCAGCTTATTTAAATGCATTAGAGGGCAAAGGTGTTCATGTTGTTACAGTTAACGATTATCTTGCCCAACGTGACTCTGATGAGATGGGACAAGTGCATAAGTTTTTAGGTTTAAGTGTAGGGTGTATTGTTAGTGAAATGGAAAATGACGACAAAAGAGAAGCCTATGCATGTGATATCACCTATGGTACAAATAATGAATTTGGATTTGATTACCTACGTGACAATATGGTACTTTATGCTAACAAAATGGTGCAAAGAGAATTACACTACACAATTATTGACGAGGTAGACTCTGTATTAATTGATGAGGCTAGAACGCCACTTATTATATCTGGCAGTAGTTCCAAGTCAACACATTTATACAAGGCAGCAGACATTTTTGTGCGTCGCCTCAAAAAAGGGCGTCTTCTTGGAGAAGAAAATGCTATGAACACACTAATGCGAGAAGAAATCGAAGAAGAAGGAGACTTTATCTTTGATGAAAAGCAAAAAACAGTCAATCTTACAGCAGAAGGGGTTAAAAAGGCAGAGCAATATTTTGGTCTGGAGAACCTTGCAGATGCAGAGAATATGGATATACAACACCATATTAATATAGCACTTAAAGCCCATAACTCAATGCATGTAGAAAAGGATTATATTGTAAGTGAGGAAGGCGAAATTCTTATTGTAGACGAATTTACAGGACGCCTAATGGCAGGGCGTCGTTACTCTGATGGGCTTCACCAAGCAATAGAAGCAAAAGAAGGAGTAGAAGTTCAAAGAGAAAGTCAGACACTTGCCACCATCACTTTCCAAAACTACTTTAATAGATATAGCAAAAAATCTGGTATGACAGGTACTGCTTTAACTGAAGAAGGAGAGTTCCGTGATATTTATGCAATGGACGTTATCGTCATACCAACCAACATGCCAATGATTCGTAAAGATCACCCAGATACGGTTTATAAAACAGAAGAGGCAAAATTTGAGGCGGTTGTTAATGATATTGAAGAAGCTCATAAAAAAGGGCAACCAGTTTTAGTCGGTACCGTTAATATCGACACATCAGAGTTCTTAAGCGGACTGCTAAAAAAACGTGGTATTACTCATCAAGTACTGAATGCCAAATATCATGCAAAAGAAGCCGAAATTGTTTCATCAGCAGGTATGAAAAACAGTGTAACAATTGCAACTAATATGGCTGGACGTGGTACAGACATAAAGCTTGAGGAGGGTGTAACAGAGTTAGGTGGGCTTAAAATAATTGGTACAGAGCGTCACGAGTCAAGGCGTATCGACAACCAATTACGTGGACGTGCTGGGAGACAAGGGGATCCGGGTGAATCAAGATTCTACCTTTCTTTAGAAGATGATTTAATGAGACTCTTTACACCAGAAGCGACACTCAAAATGTTTGATACATTAGGATTGCCAGATGATGAGCCTATCGAACATAAGATTCTTTCCACAGCTATTGAAAGAGCTCAAAAGAAAGTTGAGAGTAATAACTTTGGTATGCGTAAGCATCTTCTTGAGTATGACCGAGTTATGAATGAGCAAAGAGAAGTTATTTATGATGAAAGATATAAATCACTTAAGAATGAAGACCTTAAAGAAAATATCTTAACCATGGTAAAAGACGTTATTGCAAGTACAGTAGAGTCTTATACAGTAGGGTTAGAACATGCGGATGAATGGGATTTAGAGAGTATGATGGACAACTTATACCCAATCATTCCTTTAGAAGGAATCATATTTCCTAAAGAAGAGAGAGATGATTTAACAGCAGAAAGTATTGTAGAAACCTTATATCTAGCAGCAGAAAAGTTATATAATGAAAGAGAACTAGAACTAGGCGATCAAGTGCGTGAGATTGAACGGGTCATACTCCTTAAGATTATTGACCAAAAGTGGATGGATCATATTGATAATATGGAACAAATGCGCCAAGGTATTGGACTTACTGCTTATGGACAAAGGGATCCTCTTGTAGAATATAAATTTGCAGGCTTTGAAATGTTTGAAGAACTGAGTTATGCCATCAAACAAGATGTTACAAAGGCTATGTATCATGTAAGAATTGCAGAAAATCAAGAAATTAAACGTGAACACGTGGTAAAACCAACGGCTACAAATCATCAAGATGATAGTGTAGCAAAGCAACCCGTAAAACGCACAGAAGAAAAAGTAGGTAGAAATCAACCTTGTATATGCGGTAGTGGCAAAAAATACAAGCACTGCTGTGGCAGAAATTAAAGGAGTTGATCGTATGTTAGAGCTTGAGCAGTTAGCATCAGAATTACAGCCTTATCAGCAAAAATTACAAGAGATGGGGAACTCTCTTTGACCTTGCAGGATTAAAGATTAGACTGACGGCAATGGAAAAAGAGTCGTCAGTACCAGATTTTTGGGACAATATGGACGTAGCCCAAAAGATTTTGCAACACATTAAAGTCATACAGGATCAAATTGGGGCCTACAATAAGCTTGTAGAAGAGTATGAAGATACCATTACCCTAGTTGAAATGGCAATTGAAGATTATGATATGGAAATTGCCAGTGAAGCCAAATCAGAGGGCAAACGATTCTTAGACAGTTTTGAAAAAATGCGCATTAGTAGCTTATTAGATGGTGAATATGACGGCAATGATGCTATTTTGTCCATACATTCAGGAGCAGGTGGGACAGAGGCGTGTGACTGGGCTGCTATGTTACTGCGTATGTACACAAGATGGGCTGAAAACCAAGGCTATAAAGTAGAAGTACTAGATTATCTGCCAGGAGATGAAGCAGGTGTTAAATCCGTCACTTTAAAAATTGATGGTGCCAATGCATATGGCTATTTAAAATCCGAAAAAGGGATTCATCGCCTTGTGCGTATTTCACCTTTTGATTCATCTGGTCGCAGACATACATCTTTTGCATCGTGTGATGTGATTCCGCAAATTACAGATGATATCCATGTTGAAATAGCAATGGAGGACGTACGTATTGATACTTACCGGTCCACAGGGGCAGGTGGACAACACGTCAACACAACTGATTCGGCAGTAAGAATGACACATGTGCCAACAGGTATTGTTGTTCAATGCCAAAATGAACGTTCTCAAATTCAAAATAGGGAAAATGCAATGCAGATGTTACGGGCAAAGTTATTTGAAAAACAAGAAGAAGAACGTATGGCTAAATTAGATGGTATTCGTGGTGAAAAGAAGGAAATAGGTTGGGGAAGTCAAATAAGGTCCTATGTTTTCCATCCATATACATTAGTGAAAGATCATCGTACCAATCAGGAGATGGGAAATGTTAGTGCTGTTATGGATGGAACAATAGATACATTTATGAATGCATACTTAGCCTGGATTCATAAAACAGAAGAATAGGGGGATATATTGTGAGCATGAGACAGATTGTAATATTTAAGTTGGGAAAAGAAGAATATGGCATTGATATTATGCAAGTAGTAGAGATTATACTACATCAAGCAATACGCAAGGTACCAGATCTACCTAGTTATATAGAAGGCATTGTTAACTTGCGAGGTGACATTCACCCTATTTATAACCTAAGAACACGCTTTCGTATGGCGCAACATGAGCCCGATGAACACACAAAGATTATTGTCCTTAGAACAACTGAAATGAATGTAGGATTTGTAGTAGATTATGTATCGGAAATATTAAATATAGCAGAAGAAGATATCCAAGGTGTGCCTAATATCATTAATTCAAGGCCAGGAGACCAATATATTCAAGGTGTAGCTAAACAGGACGATCGTATCATTGTGCTTTTAGATATTGATAAATTAGTAAGTGATGCAGACTATGCTATTATTAATAAAATGATTGAAGCTTAAATTTTGGTGAACTAGTAGGAAGAGCCTATTAGTTCACTTTTTTTGACAAATTTTTACGGCTTTATAAATTGTTAAATTGCACAAAAATATTGTCTATAAAAATAGGAATTGTGCAGATTGATATATTTTGTCAAATATAAGCTTTTAGGGCCCAAGTAGCTTGATTTATACATATACATATGTTATATTCTCTATATCAAAAACAAATGTTCATGACAAGCGTACAAGGAGCAACTTATGAAAAAGAAAATACAAAATTATATTGTAAATAAAGATGTGTTGCCTGAAGTGTTTTTAAATGTTGTCGCAGCTAAAGAATTACTTGAAGCAGGTAAAGTTGAGACCGTTCAAGAAGCAACAGATAAAGTTGGTATAAGCCGTAGTTCATTTTACAAATATAAGGACTCTGTATTTCCTTTTTACGACAAGTCGAAAGGGCAGACAATTACAATTCTAATAGAACTTGAAGATCAAGCGGGTAAGCTATCTGACGTCCTGAATTTAATTGCTGATGCAGGCGCTAATGTGCTCACAATTAATCAAATGATTCCCATGCATGGGATAGCCCATATCAACATTTGTATGCAAACAGCAACAATGAAAAAACAACTAGAAGATCTACTAGAGACATTAAATGAAGTAGATGCAGTTCGAAACATAAACGTTTTATCTAAAGAATAGGGGGAAATGTAATGAATATAGCAATATTAGGTTATGGAACAGTAGGGTCAGGTGTGGTTGAAGTTATTAATACAAATAAGGAAAGTATTGATAAGCGTGCAGGCCGTGAGATTAATATAAAACATGTACTTGATCTTAGAAAGTTTCCAGGTGATCCTATAGAAGATATCCTTACAGATGATTTCAATACAATCATTAACGATAAAGATGTGGATATTGTCGTTGAAGTAATGGGTGGACTTGAGCCTGCTTATTCCTTTGTAAAAGCGTCTCTTAAAAATGGAAAAAGTGTTGTCACTTCCAACAAGGAGTTAGTAGCAAAGTATGGCGCAAGCTTACTTCAACTGGCTAAAGAAAACAGTGTTAACTTCTTATTTGAAGCAAGTGTAGGTGGAGGAATACCTATTATACGTCCACTTAATGAGTCTTTAACAGCAGACGAAATCTATGAGATTACAGGGATTTTAAATGGTACAACCAACTTTATTCTGACAAAAATGGAAGAAGAAGGGCGACCATTTGAAGATGTTCTAGCAGAAGCTCAAGAGTTAGGGTATGCGGAGAGAAATCCAGAAGCAGATGTAGAAGGTCATGATGCTTGTCGTAAGATAGCAATTTTGTCTTCTTTAGCATTTGGTAGGCAAGTGAATTTTGAAGAGATCCCAACCGAGGGGATTACAAAGGTAAGTAAGCAAGATATGGAATATGCAAAAGAAATGGGTTATACCATCAAACTCCTTGGAAGATGCAAGAGAAAGGGGCATGAGATATTTGCCACAGTATCACCAGTTATGATTCCGGTGAAACATCCACTTGCACCTGTTCAAGATGTATTTAACGCAATTCTAATTAAAGGTAATGTTATTGGCGAAGTCATGTTCTATGGGCGGGGAGCAGGTAAACTACCCACTGCTAGTGCTGTTGTTGCAGATATTGTTGAAGCTGCTAAACATAAAGGGATTAATATTATTTCCCATTGGAGCAAGGAAACCATTGAGATGATGAATCCAGAAGATGTGCCAGCTTCATACTTTGTAAGAGTACAAAAGAAAGATGGCGAAGAAGCTAAAGTCAAAGCTAAAGTTTCAGAATTATTCCCAAATGTAAAGTGGGTTGAGTACCATGGATTATCAGATGAATTGGCTTTCATTACGAATGAAG
>CAYRAL010000053.1:0-5934 GCA_964422235.1 uncultured Candidatus Epulonipiscium sp.
GTGTCGACACACATCCCCCACTTACAACTACTTTTTTATTTATAGGGTTTCCCTATTACCCTTTAAGTGGGATTATTGACCCTAGAAAGCATATTGAAATTATAAGGATAGTAACTTATATAAATGATAGGGTAGCAAGTCCAAAAGTAGGGGTATTTTAAGAGTTAAGGCATTGGGTAGGGTAATTGTATGACTAAGAGTATAAAAAGCCTTAAAAACGATTGTAGGGGGTTGTATATTGTATGAGCTGATTAAAACCATGGTACAAAATAATAAAAGCCACAAAACTATAAAAAGATAGCATTATATCCAGATAGACCTATAGAGCCTATCTTTTTTTATGTGTTTAAAAAGGTATAACTTTATAAACTATGATAATAAAGATAATAAAGTATTTAAAAAGGTATATAAAATAATATATAAACATTTATAAATATATATTGACCTTTACAAACAGATATATTATAATCTAATTAATAAATGATAATAAAGATAATAATACATAAACAACAAGCAAGGAAAGGAGAGGGGTTAAAATGTTATTTGGATATGCAAGGGTAAGCAGCAAAGACCAGAACGAGGGTAGGCAGGTTACAGCTATAAAAGAGTATTGCAAAAGTAAAGGCCAAGATATAGAGGATAGAAATATTATAACTGACAAAGAAAGTGGTAAAGACTTCAATAGAGAAGGTTATAAGACATTAACAAGGCAATTACTAAGGGCAGGAGATACCCTTATAATTAAAGAGCTTGACCGATTAGGAAGGAATAAAACAGAGATTAAAAAGGAACTAGAATATTTAAAAGATAAGGGGGTAACGGTTAGGATTCTAAACATACCTACAACACTAATAGAGTTACCAGAGGGGCAGGATTGGGTTATGGATATGGTAAATAATATATTGATTGAGGTTATGGGAGCAGTAGCAGAAGAAGAAAGGATTAAGATAGGGCAAAGGCAGAGGGAAGGGATAGAGCAGGCAAGGGCAGAGGGAAAGCACCTAGGCAGGCCAAGAATAGATATAGATACTATTAGTAAGAGCCAGAAAGAAACAATTAAAGAGTTATACCCTAATTGGAAAGATGGAGAGATAACGGCGACCGATTTTATGGAGAGAATAGACTTAAAAAGAAATACCTTTTATAAGATTATTAAACAGTATGAAGAAACTTTATAAAACTGTTTACTTTTTTAATAATAAAACTTGTTTTATGTGTCCGTATTGTTTATAATATAAACAAGTAAAAGATAATAAAGATAACAACAAGGAAAGGGGAGGGGTTTAAGTGGATTATGAGAGTAAAGCCGTAAAGGTAATTGAAAGATTTAATAATGGAGAGGGTACTGTAGTTGATTTATGCAAAGATGAAGGTATAGGGAGAAGTGCATTTTATAGCAATTTAGAAAAATTAGGCTATAGGAAAGCAGGCGATATATATATTCAAGAAAATAAAGAAGTAGATGGCCAGATTCATATATTAGGAGCTGATGAAGAGGCAGAGGAAAGGGGGCAGGTTAAAGAAGTGGATCAGATAGCAAGTAATGACATCAAGGCAAGTAACAAAGTAAAAGAAATTATAAGGGTAAAAGAAGTTAGGAGAAAAAAGACATTTGAAATATCCGAAGGGGTGGAGGCTGCGATTAAAATAATGGCCACACTAGAGGGAAAAACCATAAACGATTATGTAAATGATACCTTAGAAAAATCAATAGATGATAAGGTTAAGAAAATGGTACTAGAAACCTATCAATTCTAAACCATAGCAAGGTTTTATATATGTACTAGGGTAATTGTATGGCTAAGGATATAAAGAGCCTTAAAAACGATTGTAGGGGGTCGAGGAAATGGAAATATTAAAAGAATATAGTAAAGAGGTTTTAAATATAGATGATGAGGCATTAAAAGAACTTGTATCAAATATAACCAATGAAAGGGAGAGTAAGGTAAGAAGGGTAAAAGAAATATTAGGGGTAAGTGAATTAAGGGCTAGGGAAATAATATTAAAAGAAGAGTACGGAATAGATATAAAAGATTTAGATAAGGCGATAGAAGGAAGTGAAAGGTATTTTAGAAAAGAAATATTAAAAAGAAGGCAAGAAACATTAAAGTTGGAGGTGATAAAATGATTAAGTATCCAGAGGGAGCGAAAGAGAATCAAAGAAAGATTATAGATATGCTAAACGAGGCATTGGGAGATACAGAGCTAACACTAGAAGAGGAAAAAACCTTTATATGGTTAAGTGGTTGGGAAACTTCAACAGTAAAAAATATAATCAATGTATTTAAAAAAAACTAGAAGGGGGTAAAATGATGAACCATTACCAAGAGTTAAAAGAGAGATACGAGAATAAAGGATTAGATAATTATTTATTGAGGGATATAGAGGATATAAAGGATATTTACAATATAGATATTCCAAAGTTAAAAGGCTATAACAAGCTAGAGCCAAGTGTTAAGGACTTCTTTAATAAAATGATAGTTAATTACTACAATGCTAGAGGATTAGAGGCAAGAGATGATTTAAAGCCTAAGAAAGTAATTATAAGAGATGGAAAGCTAGCATTTTATCACAATGATATGTTTAACTATTTCTATTCTAACGGTACATGGGGTTAAAAATTGGTAAAACAAATAAAAAAATACAAGACAAACAAAGATATGTTTGATATAATAATAAACATAAAGAAAAATAAGGAAATAAAAAGGCCTTAAAGTGCTTCCAACACTTTAAGACCTAGGTACAAGTTATAAGGCGACCACCTTAATATATACTTGTTTATAGTATTACCAAAAGTCGGTAATACCTAACATTTTGTTAATGCTATTGTATCACAATATGTGAATGTTATGCAACTGTAACTTTCAAAAAAAGAAAGTGATAAGAAAGAGATAGCCAAAACAAGTAAATACAATAGGTTTATATAGATTAAAAACTATAGGAGATACCTTATAACTTGACCCTAACACCTTTATTGGTGGGGTTTGGTTTGGGTATCTTCTTTTTTATTTCCTACAACAAAGGGGGGAAATTATGAAATTCATAGAAGAAATATTTAAAGGTACTAATGATTATATAGAGATTAGAGAGATAGACAGAGAGGGAGAGGCAAGGCAACACTTTATAAAGCAAGATGATATAAAAGACTATAATCCACCTTTAGATAAAAATGTATATTATGGGGTTTATAGCAGGCAAAAGAAAGATGGTAAGGCGAAGAGCTGCAACACTACTAAAGTATTATGGGTTGATTATGATGATATGGCAGATATGACACCAGGGCAAAGAGTGAAAGAGGTAAAAGAGAGGATTAGAGGGGCAAATATTCCAGAGCCTTCAATTATTGTAAATAGTGGTAATGGGGTTCATGCTTATTGGTTGCTAGATAGCAGGGCAGGAGATGGGGCATTATTAGTTATAAAAGAGATAGCAAAAGTCACCAATGGAGATATAAGGGCAACAGATAAGGCTAGAATAATGCGATTACCTAATACCTTAAATGTAAAGGGTGAGCCTATAAGGTGTGAAATAGTACAAGCATATTATAATAAAGTATATAACCTAGAGGAAATAGGCGACTTATTAGGGTTGAAGGTAGAAAAGCCACAAAGTGAAACTAAAGAAATAGAGAGTTTAAATATAGCAGCTGATAGACCTTGTATAAATGGAATGCTTAAAGGAGTACCAGAGGGAGAGCGAAACTTTGCACTAGGAAGGATAACGAAATGGCTACAGATTAAAGGATATACCCAAAATCAAGCAAAAGGAATTATTATCAAGTGGAATAAGCTGAATAGTCCACCAGAGGGAGAAAAGAAACTATTAAATGACTTTTATCTTTATTGGAAAGAGGAATATAAACTATTAGGGTGTAGCCTTAAAAATCCAGAATTGCAACAGATTTTATATAAGTATTGTAATAGGCCAGATTGTTCTTTCACTATGGCTATAGGAAACATAGAGCTAGATAATACGGTTAGATATAACAATAGATTATTAAACCAACTATATGATTTATCGGGTAATGATTTAATAATTTATGGCCTACTTATGAGGCACAAAGAGGGATTGATAACAAGCCTATTGATTGAAAAGCTGACAAGCAGGGCAACAAAAAAGGAATGTATGAGTAAACCAACTAGGATAAATTGTTTAGATACTTTAAGGAAAAAGGGGTTTATAGAGGTTATAGAAGGTAATAAGAGAGAGGGGAAAGAGAATCTATATAAAGCGATTCCCCAAGGAACTTATGGATTAGGCTATACACTAATAACCAATGGAGCAGTAAATGGAGCAATAGATAAGAGGGTAACGGCAGGGGAATTTAAACTATATATATTACTTTTAAAATATGCGTTTGGGAAAGGTAGTTGTTACCCATCACTAGAAACAATGGCTAAAGATATAAGGACTACACCGAATAATATTAGTATGCTACTAAGTAGATTGGAAAAAGCTGATTATATTAAGAGAGTTTACAAGGCATTTAATGGAGTTGAAAAACTAGATATTAGGCTATTAGTTTAAACGGAGGTTGCGAGGTACGAAATGGCTATTTCATCAACTAAGCCTATTTATTAAGTAAAGAATATTTAAGGGTAATTAAAACATATGAAATGGCTATTTTAAAGGGTTATCAAGTCCATTAAGTAAAGAATATTTAACCTAATAAACCAAAGGTTTATATATATGCTTTTATTCTTTAAAAGAATTTGAGAGAGATGATTTGATAGATGGTTTTGACTTGATGGTTTTGTATCGGTATATCAGAACCAATCTATCAATCAGTATCGGTATTACAGATATAAGAAGAGAGGGAGGTTTTTTATATGACTGATAGAGTGAAGGAATTACAAAGAGAGTACCATAGAGAGTATAGAGAGAAAAATAGGGAACGAGTAAATGCTAATGCTAGGAGATGGAGAAAAGAGAATCCAGAGGCAGCTAAAGCAATTCAAGATAGGTATTGGGAGAATAAAGCTAAAGAAGAGTTAAAGGGAGAAGTTAAAGAGGGTTAATATATCCCCGGAGAAGGTTAAAGAACTGTTGGGGTAGTTAAAGTGAGGATTGAAGGAAGGAGGCAATAAAATGGAATATCAAGAAGGGAGATTACCATATCCCATAGGTGAGTTGATACCAGGCCCATTTGGAGAGATGGAAGGAAACAAAACTAAAGCAATACAAGGTAATGAGAAAAGACAGATAGAGAAAAGCAAGGGAGAAATAAAGAAAGCTGAATCAGTTGTTAAGGTTAAGAAAGTACAAATATTTAAATAAGATTAGGAGGGTATAAAAATGGCAATAGATAATTTGATAGATAGCATTAAAGAGGTATTTAGGGGCAGGGATTCCAAAAAAGAAGAGTTTGAAAATGAAAGACTTACAATCCTTAAAGATATAGATAACTTAATAGGGCAAAGGGAAAGCCTATCATATAAGGCATTGATAGAAGAGGATAAAGAGGCTATTAAAGAGCATGAAGGTATTAAAGTAAAGCTAGAGATTAAACAGAATGAATTGAAAGCCTTAGAGGAAAAGGTTAAGGCCTTAGATAAGTTTGAACTAGGAGCAGATACCAGAAAGAAAGCAACGGATATATATAATGAGATTCAGAAAGAAATTGACAAGAAATCAAAAGAATTAGGCAAGAAAGCAGATATATATACTAAAGCTAGAGATGAAATGAAAGAGGTATCACTAGAGATTATTAAATTATATAAAGATATAAACTTATTACCCTTGGAGCTGAAAGAAGTAATAGACCTAATAGAGCCAGAGAGTATAAGAAAGACTAATGAGGATATAGAGAAGTATAAAGAGATATTGAGAAGTAGAAACCTAGATAGTTATTTATATTTATTTGAGGATAACAGATTAAAGCATGGTAAAGACATAAGCAGGGAAGATATAAACCAGATATTAAACGGTACTATA
>CAYRAL010000053.1:6034-7450 GCA_964422235.1 uncultured Candidatus Epulonipiscium sp.
TAAATGAGTGGGAAAGACCAGAGCCATAAAATACAAATATCCCCTACCCTTCAAATGGGTATAGGGGATATTTAAACAAGTAGGCCATTATGACTATTATATACTATAGGAGGGTCTTAATGGAGAAAAATGTATATAGAGAAATAGAAGGTTTATTATATGGCTATAAAACTATAGAGGCAGGAATAAACCATAATAGAATTAAGTTGGAAACATTAGAGGCTAGAGATGGATTGAGGGGTATAGGTTATAGTGATTCAAGTAGTAAAACCAATAATACGAGTAGCATTGTAGAGAGTGCTGCAATAAAGAATATAGAAATAAGGGAAGAGCTAGAAAGAAAGATATTACTAGATACTCAAAAGATTAGATTAATTGATAATGCAATAGAGGGTTTAACGGAGCTAGAAAAAGAAGTAATAACCTTATTTTACATAGATGATAAGAATTGGGATTATGTAGCTGATAAGGTGGGATATAGTAAAAGTTGGGTTGTAGAGAAAAGAAAGCAGGCTATAGAAAAGATGGTGTCCTATTGGTAGTTATAAAGAGCCTATAATATGTATCGTTAGCCTATACTTTTTGTATTAATAGAAAGCCTATAGGCTAGATAATAGAGGGGTTGGTAAGCCATGGAAGAAAAAGAAAAGAAAAAGCTATATAAAACCAATATAAGAGTCAATGATATTAGGGGGGTAAATAGACTATTACAAAGAACTATTAACGGCTTAATTCAAGATGAGATAACAGAGAATAAGGCTAGAACTATAGGCTATTTAGCTAATATAATGATTAAAGGGTTCGAGGTACAGACATTAGAAACCGATATAAATAAGGATAATGGAATGACCGAGGATTGGACTAAGGCAGTTATAGAAATATCTGAAAGAAGGAGGCGAAGGGCTTGAAAGAGCAGACAGTAAAAGTATTATTTGAATGTATGAATATAATAAAGGGTGAGTACCTCCATAAGAGCGAAAACTACACCAAGGCAGAGGATAAGGTTATCAATCAGTATATGGAGATAGAAAAGAACCTTCCAGAGGATAAGAGGCACTTAGTAAAAGAGTTAGATAATGCAATAGATGATTTATTAGGTATAAGAGATGATTTAATATATGGATTGGGTCTTAAAGAAGGGGTAAGTATTAGGGAGATAGAAAAAGAGATAAATAAGACCTTAGATAATATATAAACAAAAAAAGAAGGTAGTCGGAGAAATAAAAGACCACCTTCTTTTTTTTATTGACTTTAAAGAAATGATATTTATATTATACCATAATACTAGGTGGATTGGAAAAGAAGCAAGCATTGGAAGTGTGGCCACATTCCTTTAGAAACAAAAGTAGCAAGCACAGTAAGTGTCGACACACATCCCCCACTTACAACTACTTTTTTATTTATAGGGTTTCCCTA
>CAYRAL010000054.1:0-7445 GCA_964422235.1 uncultured Candidatus Epulonipiscium sp.
TGTTAAACCATTTTACTGTTCCTGTTAATGTCATGAATTGTTTCCTCCAAATTTTGATAATATTATTTTACAAGTTTCTTACAATCAATAAAGAATCCACACATTAGTAAATATCTATAAATTAGAGATGCTCACTACCCGTACCAGCGTCCTAATTATGGATACTTACTAATATGCGGATTGCTCAATCTAGGTAATCAAACTTTATAATTCATAGTATATCATACTTACTTGAAAATGTACACACTAATTTTGATTTTCTTTTATTTTTTTATTTAGACACATTTCCTGCTACATTTAGTACATCCCAGGTTCTTGCAAATGGTGGTGAATAGCACAGATCTAAGTTCCCTAACTCATCAGTTGTCATGCCTTTGTCAATGGCAGCTGCTAGAACATCTACCCTTAGTACTGCCCCCGCCTTACCTATTATTTGGCCTCCTAAAATAACTTTTGTAAGTTTGTCATAGATTAGCTTTACATAAATTTTTTGAGCGCCTGGATAATAATTAGTCTGATTCCGATCCGTAATAAATACCGATTCATAGGCTAGATCCATTTGTTTTGCTTCTTCTTCTGTAATACCTGTCCTTCCAGCTTCCATATCCATCACTTTAATAGCGGCAGATCCTAATGTTCCAGGAAATTCATTATTTTTTCCAACTAAGTTTTCCCCGACTATACGTCCTATCTTATTGGCCGTAGTTGCTAGTGGAATATATACTTTGGCCTTCTTTATCTTATGATAGACCGTTGCGCAGTCACCGGCAGAATATATGTCCTTAAAGTTTGTACGTCCATATGCATCAATAAGAATTGCACCATTTTCCAGCATTTTAATCCCCGTATCTTTAAGAAAGCTTGTATTAGGTCTTACACCTGTGGCTATAATAACAACATCTGCTGGATACTCTCCTTTATCTGTTATTACTTTTGATACTTTCCTTTCTCCTTCTAAGGCTTGCACCATTTCAGACAGATGAAGATCTACACTGTGATCCCTTAGCTCTTCTTCCATTATATCAGTAATGTCTTTATCAAAGGAGCCTGGCATGACAGTACGATCTAGTTGAATAAGTCTAACATTTTTACCTAGTTTTTTCATTGCTTCTACAAGTTCTATACCGACATAGCCAGCGCCTATAATGACAATATTGTTATGATCATATTGATTAACTGCCTCTTTTATTTGGTCTCCATCTTCTAGGTTCTTTAAGGTGAAAACATTTTGGAGATCTACATTTTTAATAGGTGGAATAATTGGATTTGCACCTGTTGCAATCATTAGACCATCATAATAATCTTCGAAAATCACGCCACTTTCTAGGTTTTTCACCTTTAAGGTTTTTGTCTCGGGATCAACAGATAAAACCTCATGATTGATTTTCGTTTTGATTCCCGCTTCTGTTGCCTGCTCTACTGTCCTTGCAATCATTTTGTTAGGGTCTGAAAAGAATCCGCCTATATAGTATGGCAATCCACATGTTCCTAAAGATATAATGTCTGTTTTCTCATATAAAACAACTTCTGCGCTTTCATTAGTTCTAACAGCTTTTGCTGCAGCACTCATTCCAGCCGCTATCCCTCCTATAATGACGATTCTCATTCAAACACTCTCCTTGGCATATTTATTGTATTATAATAATGTGTTTTAGCTAACTTTTGCTTTTTCTTCTAGATATTCATCATAAGGAATTGATTTATCAATAATTCCTTCTGCTACAATCTCAATAATTCTATTTGCAATGGTTTGAACTAACTGATGGTCATGAGAACTAAAAATCACGTTGCCTGTAAAGTCAATAAGCCCATTGTTAACGGCTGTAATAGATTCTAGGTCAAGGTGATTAGTCGGTTGATCAAGCATCAAAACATTAGAACCTGATAGCATCATACGCGATAACATACAGCGTACCTTTTCTCCACCAGATAATACTTTAGCAGCTTTAAGAGCATCTTCACCTGCAAATAGCATTCTTCCTAAAAATCCACGTACATAGCTTTCAGCTTTTTCTTCTGAATACTGGCGCATCCAATCAACAAGTGTTAGATCACAGTCATCAAAAAATTCACTATTATCTTTTGGGAAATAAGATTGTGTTGTGGTAACGCCCCACTTTACAGTTCCTTCATCCGGTTCTATTTCTCCAGCAAGAATCTTAAAAAGTGTTGTGATTGCAATCTCATTTTGCCCAATAATTGCAATTTTATCATCTTTATTAACTCTAAATGTAACATTATCTAGAACCTTAATGCCATCTATTGTTTTAGAAAGGCCTTCTACATGCAAGATTTCATTACCAACTTCACGGTCTGGCTTAAATCCTACAAAAGGATACCTTCTAGAAGATGCTGGCATCTCCTCTACAGTGATTTTTTCCAGTAGCTTTTTACGAGAGGTTGCTTGTTTAGATTTAGATGCATTAGCACTAAATCTTGTAATAAAGCTTTGAAGTTCTTTTATTTTGTCTTCACTCTTTTTGTTTTGATCTTTAAGCATTTGTTGAACTAACTGGCTAGATTCATACCAGAAATCATAGTTTCCAACATATAACTTAATTTTGCCATAATCAATATCTGCTATATGAGTACAAACAGTATTTAAAAAGTGACGATCATGAGATACAACAATCACAGTACCTTCAAAGTTAAACAAAAAGTTCTCTAGCCAATCGACGGATTGTAAATCCAAATCATTAGTAGGCTCATCTAAGAGGAGAATTTCGGGTCTACCAAATAAAGCCTGAGCTAAAAGAACTTTTACTTTATCTCCGCCATTTAGTTCACTTACATTTTTATTATGTGTATCAATTGGCAAACCAAGACCTTGTAGCATTTGAGCTGCTTCTGATTCAGCCTCCCAGCCCCCCATCTCTGCAAACTCTGCCTCTAGTTCTGACGCTCTTACCCCATCTTCATCATTAAAATCTTCTTTTGCATATAGCTCATCTTTTTCCTTTGAAATCTCATAAAGTCTTGGATTCCCCATTGTTACAGTATCTAATACTGTATAGTCATCGTAGGCATAGTGATCTTGTTTCAGTACAGACATTCTTGCTCTTGGAGCAATGTGTATTTCTCCTGATGTTGGATCAATTTCCTTGGATAAAATCTTAAGAAATGTCGATTTACCCGCACCATTTGCACCTATCAGGCCATAGCAATTCCCTGCATTAAATTTAATATTTACATTATCAAACAGTTTACTTGCGCCATATTGAAGGCTAATATTTGTTGTTGAAATCATTTATAATCATCCTTTTTATATCTAATTAGTATATCTTAGAGTATTATATCACATTTAACATTAAAACCAAAAACACCTTTATTAAAAGGTGTTTTTGGTTTTAATCTTGCTATTAAATTTTATTAATCCATGCCACTCCTTATGTTTATTTAAATGTTTTACTAGTTTTATCATCTCACTTGCAAAAATAACACTGGCTGACAATAATATAATCTTTATCCACATTAATGGTGACAATGATACGGCATTAAAGAACCCCTTACATGTTTCTGTCAATATAACTTGTAAGATCATTGTCCCTAAAATGACTTGGATGGCTATTTTATTGTTTTTAAAATTAGGAAAGATACTCTTTGAGCCAAATTCCCTGCAATTAAATGCATTCATTAAAGCACACATGGCAAAAATACTAAATAATACGGTTTGCATTTCATTGTTCTCTATCCTTGCCCCTAATATATTAAAACGCATTTGTAAATATAGCAAACTTGTAATATATAAAGAATTAGATAGCATACTAAAAAACATAGATTTAGTAATAATATTGGCTGTTTTGCTAATTGGTTTTTTTCTTAATACTTCTGATCTTACAGGTTCTAAGCCTAAGGCCAAGGCTGGTGGTCCGTCCATAATAATATTAACCCAAAGAAGCTGAATGGTCGTAAAAGGCAACTGATAATCACCCACCTGGGATATAATAGCAATTAAAAATGCTACAATATTAACGGTTATTTGAAACTGTATAAATCTTTGAAAGTTACGGTAAATACCCCGCCCCCATTTTACGGCCTGTATAATGGTCCCAAAGCTATCATCTACTAACACGATGTCTGCTGCACTCTTACTGACTTCTGTTCCTGCTATCCCCATTGCAATCCCTACATCGGCCATTGTAAGGGCTGGGGCATCATTAATACCATCTCCTGTTACGGCCACTACCTCACCCATTTTTTGAAGTATTTGTACAATACGCATTTTAGTTTCTGGTTTTGACCTAGCTACAATACTGATATAATTTATTTCATTTTCTAACTCCTGATCTGAAAGCTGATCGATATAGATTGCTTCTACAGCTCTTTCTTTTTCATTTACAATTCCAAGTTGCTGGCCTATTGCAATGGCAGTATAAATATTATCCCCTGTTAACATTTTAGTTGTAATGCCTGCCCCTTTTGCAGTTTGGACGGCTTCCTTAACCCCTGGGCGTAGTGGATCCTGTATGCCAACAAATCCCCCAAATACCAAGTCTTCTTCTAGGTTTGCATCCCTATGTATGTCTACTGTTTTAGGCAAAACTCTATAGGCAAATGCCATTGTCCTCATTGCTTGTTCTTGCAGCTTCTTTATTTTACTAAAAATCCCCTGTTTCCTTCTATTAGAACATCTCATTACAATCCCATTTAAATATTCATAACGACACATATCTACTATAATCTCCGGTGCCCCTTTTATAAGTAAAATGTAGTTTTTGTCTGTTTCAATAATCGTACTCATTCGTTTACTTTCTGATGTAAAGGGGATTTGCCTGATAGTCCTATTTTGTTGGCGTCTTGCTCTGTAATTGATTTTTTCATGTAATAATAAAAGGGCACATTCTGTTGGGCTTCCTAAATAATGATAGTCATCATTTTCCTTTTGAATATCTGCTGTAGAATTAATAATACAGTTATCTATAAAATATCCGCCATTATCTAGTTTACCTTCTTCTATAATCTCATTATCTATAAATTTTCCACTTATATATACCTCTTCCACTTTCATCTTGTTTTGGGTTAAGGTACCCGTCTTATCTGAACAAATAACACTTACAGAACCGATTGTTTCACATGCTTCCTTTTTTGTGACTAAGGCATTAATCTTTGCCATCTTTTGCATGGTTATAGCAAGTGTCATATTAACCATGGTGGGTAAGCCTTCTGGTACCGCGGCTACAATAAGGGCTACACATACTATAAATACATTATTTAGCGGCTGAATAGAGAGTAGAAAGTTTCTAAATCCAGAAAAGCTTAGCCTTAAGGTTCGATCTGCTATCATATTTCCTGTCATATAGACAAATAGTAAGGCTGCTATAAATGTGGATATCTTTGATATACTTGTCCCTAGCCTTCCTAATTTAATTTGAAGGGGTGTATCCATGCTTTTATGGGTCAAGTTTTTTGCAATGCTTCCCATTTGTGTATGATCTCCTGTTGCAGTTACAACCATTTTTCCTCTTCCATAGGATATAAGAGTGCCTGCAAAAAGCATATTGCTTTGTTTTGCGGGTATTGGGTCTTGTACTATTTCTCCTTTTTCAGATTGAATGACCTCCAACCCAATAATCGTATTTTGCTTTTTCGCCTCATCTGCTTCTCCTGTTAGCATGTCCTCTCTCACCTTTAAATCATAACTTTCTAGGATCCGACCATCTGCTGGAACCATATCACCCATTTCTAACATAATAATATCGCCAGGGACCAGTTTACTTTTATTAATTTCGATAATCTGCCTATTTCGTATTACTTTTGTCTCTATATCCTCTGTAATTTTTGATAAGGCTTCTGCTGCTTTTTTTGATTTTCCTTCTGTTACAAGGCCAATAATGATCCCAATACTGACTGCTATTAGTATGCCTAAACCATCTTGGTATTCCCCGACCACTAAGCTTATTCCAGATGCTATTAAAAGTATGACCATCATCTGCTCACTAATAGCTTCCCTTAGCTCGTCCCAAAGGGAGGCCCCTTTTTGTGTCGAAAATTCATTTTTACCATATTCCTTAATCCTTGTGTCAGCTTGCTCATCTGTCAGTCCATTATCTATCTCTACCCCAAGCGCCTCTAAGACCGTATTTGCTTCCTCTGCAAAAAATTTCATTGAATACCCCCTACATCATTAGATTTATCTCTAACTCATTATAGCATTTATGGGAAATATTTACAATAAAATCATTATATTACATCTTTCTACATTAAGTTACTTTACAATCTCTTATAATTACTGTACTATAATCTTATTATACCGAAGGGGGTCATTTTATGTTTGAAGACTTTAAAAAATTCGCAATAAAGGGTAATGTTTTAGATCTAGCAACTGGGGTTATTATTGGTGGCGCTTTTGGAAAAATCGTTACATCCTTAGTAAATGATATTATCATGCCACTTATAGGCCTAATCTTAGGAGGCCGTAGCTTTGAAGCCCGGAACTTTCTGCTTCGTGAAGGTGCAGGTGAAAATCCAGATCTTATTCTCCAGTATGGGATGTTTATACAGTCTATTGTAGATTTCTTAATTATTGCCTTTTCCATTTTTATCTTTATAAGGCTAATTACCAAGTTACAAAAGACTAAAAAGACTGCAGAAGAACCTAAGCCTAAGGAAGAACCAAGGCCAACAAATGAAGAATTACTACTGGCTGAAATAAGGGATTTACTAAAAAGCAAATAAAAAAAATCTATTTATCTTTCTCGGATAAATAGATTTTTAAATTTACCTATAGCACTTGTGCTAGTATTAGACTTATCAAGCACTAACGTATTTTCTGCAAGCAAGAAAATGGGCTGTATTAAATCAATGGTTGCATTATATCCTGCTGCCATCTTCTCATGTATGGTTTCCTGTGAAAAATCAAATAGACCTTCATTGTAAACTTCTTTATTTTCTTCCAGTGCAATATCAATAATCTTAGCCCCTTGAAATTTCTTATGATCAATCATATCTTCTGGGCATAATCTAACAACAATAATAATATCGCAATTTTCATTATTCACTGGGGTAATTGGCACATTATCATGTAGTCCACCATCTAGGTATAATTTACCACCAATGTCTACTGCATCATAAAGTCCTGGTATGGCTGAACTTGCTAGTAATATCTTTTTTATGGTTTCACTTGGGTAATCACTAATTCTAAAATACCGCTTATCTTTTAGTGTTATATCAGTGCAGGTACAATAACACCTAATGCCGGATTCAAGTGCTTTTTCCATATCTAAAAACTGGTCTATTACTTTAATTAATCCTTCCCGTGAGAATTCTCCTTCATATAAAAGGTCAGGTTTTAAATCTAATATCTTATTTATTCTTGCAGCTGTATTAAATATCCTTATTTTACTTTGCAAAATAATATCTTTTTTACTAATTGGCAGTATTTCATCTTGGTGCAAACTGACCCAGGCCTTTTTAGCATTTTCTAAATCTCCTTGCATAAAAAGCAT
>CAYRAL010000055.1:0-7317 GCA_964422235.1 uncultured Candidatus Epulonipiscium sp.
GCCAACAAGCTGTAAGATACTTTTGCGCCCCTGGGGGGTTATTATATGGGGGCGACGGTGAATGAGGTATAAAAATACCCCCAGAAGTCCAAATAGACTTCCAGATGCTCCAGCAGATACAGAATCAAAGCTGAAGAAAAATGTTACGATATTCCCTCCAATTCCTGTTAAAAGAAAAAATAACAAGTACTTTTTAGATCCCATGAGCATTTCAATTTGGGGGCCAAATATGAATAAGGCGTACCCGTTGAAAAGGATATGGGTAATTCCGATATGAATAAAAATGGCAGTTATAAATCTGTAGTACTCACCATATGCCACAATGTAAAGTGGAAACATTGCACCGTATCTTACAAGAACTTGGCCATTTGTAGTCCCGCCATTAAAAGTCATCAATATAAAATATACGATCATGATCATTAACAATACAAAAGTTACCTTGCTTTTTCTATAAAAACTTTTTAATTTTTCCATGAATACACTCACCTCCTAGACTCTGTATAGTGAAATTTTATCAGAAAGCAGCAATAATAGCAAAGGTTCTATTTGCATAAGTTATGATGATATTGCAAGCTTAAGATACAGATTTACTCAAGTTCATTTATGGGTTGGTGAGTAAAACATTATATTATACAATGAGAACATATCTATGTCAATAGTTAACTTGAAATATTATTTCTATAATGTTATAATAAGGAATAAAGAGATTTTTATAACAGATGATAGAGAAAGAGGAGGAAATAAATCCGTGAATTTAATCAATAAAAAGGTATTACACAGGACCTTAGGTGAAGGAAAGGTTATAAGTTGCAATGATGATTATATAAAAATAGATTTTGAATCAGGTGAGAAAAAATTCATTTTTCCCGATGTATTTGGAAAATATATGACCCTTAAAGATCAAAAAGTATTTGATTTAGTGAAAAAGAGATTAGAAGAAAATGAAAAAGAAAAAGAGAAAAAAGCATTGCAATTACAGCAGGAAAGAATGTTAGCAAGGGAACATCAGCGTATCTTAGAGCAGAAAAGACAAGTTAAAACGACTAAAATACATCCAGAACTACAATCCGTATTTTGGTGTAAAGATAAAGAAGAAGAGAAGGTTTTTGAAGAGTGGAAGGTTTTTATTGGAAAAGTTAAAAACGGCGCTAAGAAAGGGCAACTAAGAAAGCTAGCCCGAATGAATCAAAAAAGTGCATGTCTTTTGACAAAAAGAGAAGCTGATATGCTTGAAAAAAATAGGACTATATTAGGGGTATTTATGGCAGCATCAGATTTTAACGGAAAAACCAACGAAGATGGCTATATTCCGGCCCATCCAGACTATAGGCTCAAACTTTCTAAAGAAGAGTCGGAAAAAATGCTTTTTTGGAATTATTATAGTAATAAAAGCTTTCCTGAAAGAAAGACATGGAACTCAGGAAGACAGCGTTATTTTGATAACATCTGGATGGCGCAAATATTGAGAGATATTGTTGATTTAAGAGAGGGTCCTGAGGAAAAAGAATATGTGCAGAATTTCTTACAGTATTTTTGTACAATTAATCGTATTAATATAAATGAATTACCAGAGGCAAGTGGTCATTAATATAAGCAGAATAGAAACCTGATACTAGCAAACAAATAGTTAGTATTAGGTTTTTATATGGAAGCGAGAAAAGACAAAATAATAACATGATTGACCAAAGTAAGGTTTAAAGTATTTAGAATGTAGTGTATAATTACAATGGAAGTGAATATATTTCAGAGTGTATAACAATAAACAAGGGGGAATTAAATCATGAATACATCAGCAATTATAGGTATAGTTAGTACACTTGTCGTGGTAGTTATTATTCTATCAGGGTATGTAAAAGCTAGTCCAGACGAAGCAATTCTTATTTCGGGACTCAAAAAAGAAGCTAAAATAGTTATTGGAAAAGCGGCAATCAAAATACCATTCCTAGAAAGAAAGGATCGACTTCCACTCAAAACAATTAAGATTGATGTAAAAACCCAAGAAGCTGTACCAACACAGGAGTTTATCAATGTAAATGTGGATGCAGTAGTTACGGTTAAAGTATCATCCCAAACAGAATTGCTAAAAATTGCAGCTGAAAACTTTCTAAACCAAGATGTAGCTTATATAGAAGATATGGTTAAGGATGTATTAGAGGGAAATATAAGAGAAATAGTTGGAACCATGACTTTAGAAAATATGATTTCAAACCGAAAAGAGTTTGCCAGCAAAGTTGAAGAGAATGCCGTTCCAGATATGGAGAAAATGGGGATTGAAATTGTATCTTTTAATGTCCAAAATTTTACAGATAATCACGGCGTTATTAATGATTTGGGGATCGATAATACTGAAAGAATTAAGAAAAACGCTTCCATTGTAAAAGCTGAGGCCCAAAGAGACGTGAAAATTGCTCAAGCAAAAGCTGATAAAGAGGCTAATGATGCCCAAGTTGCATCTGACCAAGAAATAGCCATTAAGAAAAATCAACTAGCCATAAGAAAATCAGAACTCAAAAAGATTGAAGATAGCAAAAGTGCAGAAGCTGATGCTGCCTATGAAATACAAAAAGAAGAACAAAGAAAAGAAATTGAAATAAAGACTGCCGATGCTAACCTTGCAAAACAAGAAAAAGAAATTGTTTTAAAAGAAAGAGAAGTAATTATTCAGGAAAGAACCCTTGAAGCAAGTATCAGAAAAAAAGCAGAAGCCGATAGATTCGCAAGACAAGAGCAAGCTGAGGCCCACCTATATGAAAGACAAAAACAAGCTGAAGCAGAAAAATTCGAAGCTATTCAAGAAGCCGAAGCCTTAAAAGCAAAAGCCGAGGCCCAGAGAGAGGCAAAAGAGCAAGAAGCTATTGGTCTTAAAGCATTAGCTCTGGCAGAGGCTGATGGTATTAGAGCTAAGGGACTGGCAGAAGCCGAAGGAATCGAGAAAAAAGCCCATGCTATGAAGCTTATGGAAGAAGCAGCAGTTTTAGAAATGTACTTTAAGGTATTACCAGAAGTTGCAGCCAATGTTGCTAAACCACTTGAAAGTATTGATAAAATTACCATGTACGGTGAGGGAAATACGGCTAAAATGGTTGAAGATATTACAAAATCAACAACCCAAATTACGGAGGGGCTAACCCAAGGATTAGGGATAGATGTAAAATCTATGCTAGCAGGATTCTTAGGTGGAAAAATGGCAAGAGATGACCAAGTCATTCTAGCAAAAGAAATAGTAAATGAGAGTAAAAGGGGCATGGATGAAGCTGCAGTCGAGGAAGAATAGAAGCGAGAATGGTTTTTGACTCGCATGCATGGGAGTGATTAAAATCGATACAAAGAAAACATTAAAACAAAAATTACTTTGCAAATTAGCAGTATCTGACTCAGTCTTGACGGTAGATGAATTGGCAACATATATTAATAGATCAGGCAGAACCGTGAGAAACTATCTAAATGAACTAGCAGATCAGCTTGAAGAGGAACACAAGATTGAACTCGTAAGAAAACCCAGTGTTGGAATCTATTTAGATGCAACTGATGAGCAAAAAAGAGGCCTTAGGGATAGCTTTAAATTTGAAACCATAAGGAAGTACTCTGCTCTATATAGAGAAAGATATATACTTCAAACCCTACTTACCAATCAAACGACCTATACAATTCAACTGTTTTCAGAAGAACTTTATTGTAGTAAAGGGACTATATTTAGTGATCTGATAGAAGTTGAATCCTGGCTTGCTACAAGAGGGCTTCACCTGAAGCGCAAGCAAAATCAAGGATTATGGGTTGAGGGAACAGAGCAAAATTATAGAAGAGCATTAATGGATTTAGCTCAACAGTACAACAACTTTAAGGAAATAGAAGATTGTGAATCTGAAAGTGATTTATTAGATTTTCGCTTAGATGAGATGAACTTTAGAAGAATAAAAGAGTTATTTGGTAATTTAGATCTACTGGCTATTCAAGGTGTGATTCAAGATGCAGAAAAAAAGCTAAACTACTGCTTTACGGATCAGGCCTTTATGAACCTTATCATACACATAGCAATCACTATTAAAAGAATAAAAAGTGGGAAAGAAATTGTGCTTAGTGAGGAATTTTTGAATGATTTAAAAGTGGAATATGAGTATTCAGTTGCACAATGGGTAGTTGAACAACTAGAAGAAATATTTCATATTCAATTCCCTAAAGACGAAATAAGCTATATTTCTTTGCATATGTTAGGTGCTAAGATCCAAGAAGACTTTGATATGAAAAACTACGACCTATTACTGGATAGCCAAAACCAAGAGTACGTTAACTTAGCAATAGAAATTATACAACTAGCAAGTGAAATACTAAATACTGATTTAACCAGAGATGAGCTACTCCTTACATCCCTAGCTCTACATCTAAGGACGACAGTTGTGAGATTAAAGTATGGGCTAAAATTAAGAAACCCTGTGCTTAGCACTATAAAGAACGAATATACAAGTATATTCGGGGCCGCTTGGGCTTGTAATAGTATATTTGAAAGAAATTTTGGCCTTTGTATAAATGAACACGAAGTTGGATATATTGCAATGCATTTAGCAGCTGGGGTAAGTAGAAAAACGAATACCTATAAAACAGTGGTCGTATGCTCAAGTGGTATTGGAACATCCCAGCTAGTTGCTAGAAAGCTGCAAAAAGTTTTCACTGAGTTAGAGATTACGGCTATTGTACCAGTCAATTATTTGACAGAGGACTTAATGAATGAATCAGATATTATTATCTCAACAGTCAAGTTTCCTACTAAAAGCAAAAAAATAATTTTTGTTGGAAGTTTATTAGATGAAAGTGATCAGTATAAAATAACATCCCATTTAAATACAATTGATTTAGAGTGTAATAAAGTAATAACCACAAGTGAAAAACAAGAATATATGTTAGAAAAAGTTATAGATAAGGAATTGTGTTTTATTGAAAAGGAAAAAATGGATTTTATAGAAATTATTCAAAAGTATGGATCAATATTAATTGAAAAAGCTTATGTTAAAGAAGGCTTCATTGAAAGTATTGTTGAGCGAGAAGAGAAAGGGTCAACCCATGTGGGGAAAGGAATCGCAATTCCTCATTCTAATGAAGAATATGTAAACGAATCAAAAATTTGTGTGGTAAAATTAGAAAATCCTATCCTATGGCAAGACAATACCATAAAATTAATATTTATTTTAGCCTTAAAAATAGACAATATAAATGGGACTAAATTATTCTTTAATGGGTTTTATACAATTTTAGAGAATGATGAATTAATCGATAGAACAATGAAAGCAAAAGATAGTTTGGAAATCTATCAACTTTTAACATAAATATATATGTTGAAAGTTGATTTTTTGTGTAGAAGTGATAGGGAAATAAACTTCCACATTGTTGTGGAAGTAATACTGAACAATAGATGCTTGCTAAGCTGGCTGCGGGATGTTATTATAAATATATACCAAGCAGATTGGGAAAAATAATATGATGTTTTAAAGAGGAGAGGTGTAAAAAAATGAATCAGATCATTACAAAAGAACTTATCGTATTGGACCTAGATGTTAATACAAAAGAAGAGGCGATAGATGAACTTTCCAAAGTTCTCGAAGAGCAAGGAAGGTTAATTAGTTGCGACGGATTCTTAGAACAGGTATTTTCAAGAGAGGATTTGTGTTCTACAGCAATAGGATTTGATGTGGCTATTCCACATGGTAAGTGCGATGGCGTAAAAGATGCTTCTCTAGCATTTGCTAAATTAAAGAATGAGATTAAATGGTGTGAAGATGAAGTGGTAAAATATGTATTTCTGATTGCAGTACCTGAAGCAGAAGCGGGGGATACTCATTTAAAGATTCTTGCCCAGATTTCTAGAAACCTAATGAAAGATGAATTTAGGGAAGAGTTAAACAAGGCAACAGAAAAGAGTCAGTTTTTAGAGTTGTTAGCAATGTAGGTACCACAGTAGTAGAACTTATACATACATTATAATTAATAGGAGGTATTATGAAATGGATGATTTTAAAAAATTAATGGGCGGCACAAGACAGCATTTAATGACAGGTGTTTCTTACATGATTCCATTCATTGTTGCGGGGGGCGTTTTATTAGCACTTTCTGTATTATTATCAGGTTCAGCAGCTGTTCCAGCTGAGGGGACATTACTACTTGATTTATTTAATATTGGTGGGGCAGGATTAGCCTTATATGTTCCAATTCTTGCAGGATTTATAGCATTTTCTATGGCAGACAGACCGGGTATAGCACCTGGGGCTATTGGTGGATATTTAGCAGGTCAAATTGGAGCAGGTTTTCTTGGGGGAATTGTAGCAGGTCTACTAGCAGGAATCGTTGTTTTTTACCTTAAAAAACTTAAAGTTCCATCCATTATGCGTTCAGTAATGCCTATATTTATTATTCCATTAGTAGGAACATTTATCGTAGGTGGATTAATGGTTTGGGTAATTGGTACACCAATTGCAGGACTAATGACAGGTATGCAAAACTGGTTAGCAGCACTAGGTACAGGTAACTTGGTAGTTTTAGGATTAATTTTAGGAGCAATGATTGCTTTTGATATGGGTGGTCCAGTTAATAAAGTGGCATTTGGATTTGGAGCAGCTATGGTTGGTACTATTGATCCAGCCACTGGAATGGCAGCACCAATGGCTTTAAAAATAATGGCAGCTATCGGTGTGGCAATTTGTATCCCACCAATTGGTATGGGAGTTGCTACTTTCTTAGCACCAAAGAAATACACAACTGAAGAAAGAGAAGCTGGAAAGGCTGGCATACTAATGGGATTAATCGGTATCACAGAAGGTGCAATCCCATTTGCAGCGGCAGATCCACTTAAAGTTATTCCATCTATTATATGTGGTTCATCTGTAGGAGCGGCAATTGCCTTACTATTAGGAGCTGGAAATCCTGCACCATGGGGTGGATGGATTGTATTACCAGTTGCTACAGGAAAAATGGGATATATAATTGGAACTCTAGTAGGTGTAGCAATAACAGCTTTAATGGTTAATGCACTTAAAAAACCAGTTCAGGAGAAAGTAGCGAATAATACTGCTCATAATGAGGAAGAATTAGAGTTAGAATTCGACTAAAAAGGAGATTGGTAATATGAAATTTTTAGCAGTTACAGCCTGTCCATCAGGCGTTGCACATACTTATATGGCAGCAGAATCATTAGAAAGAGCAGCAAAGAAAAAAGGAATAGAGATTAAAGTTGAAACGCAAGGATCAATTGGTATAGAAAATAGAATTACAATGGATGATGTTAAGGATGCAGATGCAGTTATTTTAACAAAAGACATTGGAATCAAAGAA
>CAYRAL010000056.1:0-7261 GCA_964422235.1 uncultured Candidatus Epulonipiscium sp.
ATGCTGTAGACGTAGGCTATGGGCAATTTGCATGGAAACTCAGACAAGACCCAAAAGTTGTTTGTATGGAAAAAACCAATATGCGCTACCTGACCAGAGACCAAATTGAAGATGATATAGAATTTGCAACCATTGATGTTTCTTTTATATCCCTTTCTAAAATTATAAGTCCTCTGCAGGCACTTTTAACACAGGATGGGGAAATCGTTGCCCTTATTAAACCACAATTTGAGGCAGGGCGAGAAAAAGTTGGAAAAAAAGGCGTTGTTAGAGACCCCAAAGTTCACGAAGAAGTTATAGAAGCAGTTTTAAGCTATGCAAGAGAAAGTGGTTTTGGGGTACACGGCATCGATTTTTCTCCTATTAAAGGACCAGAAGGAAACATTGAGTATTTAGTTTACCTAAAGAACAATATACCTGGAATAGACCTAGAAAATCAAAAGGAAACAATTAAAAATATCGTTAAGCTATCCCACGAAATGGATCAAGAATAAAAAGCAGGTGAAATAATGAAAAGGATAGGAGTCATACCTAACATCATAAAAGATGAAGGGTTAGTCATGACAAAACAAGTCATAAAATGGTTTGAAGATCATCATTTTGAGGTCATCCTTACACCAGAGACGGCCAAAATAATCCAGCGTAGTGATCTTGAAATGCCAGAAGAAGCGCTCTTTAAAACCAGCCATTGTGTTGTTGTTTTAGGCGGAGATGGTACCCTTCTTGGGGTGGCTCAAAAGGCGGCCCTAGAAGGCGTGCCCATTATTGGGGTAAACCTAGGAAGACTAGGATTTTTAACAGATATAGAAAAAGAAACGGCCCTAGGATCTTTTGAGAAGCTAGTCACCAACAACTATTATGTAGAACACCGTATGATGCTAGAAGTGCAAGTTATTTCAGAAGATCAAAAAATACAAAAGTTTATAGGCCTAAATGATATGAGTATCACAAGAGATAGTTATTCTCGTATGATTGATTATAGTATCCATATTAACGGTCAGTATGCAGATGTATACCCAGCAGATGGTATTATAGTCGCTACCCCAACAGGTTCAACTGCCTATAGTTTATCAGCAGGAGGCCCTATTGTGGATCCCAAGGCTAATGTAATGGTTATTACACCTATATGCCCACATAGCATCTACTCAAGATCCATTATCGTCTCAGAGAGGGATACCATAGACATTATGACCTCTGACCTTCAAGGGGGCAGTGTAGGGGTTTCCATAGACGGCAAAAAAGTATATAGTGTTAAGTCCAAAGATATTATTCGGGTTTCAAAATCTAATTATACATCCAAGCTGTTAAAGCTATCAGATCATAGTTTTTATGATATTCTAAGAAGCAAAATTGTAGAGCGAAGACCAGGCCCACGAGGACATTAATGAAAGGAGTAACCCAGTATGAAAGGACAAAGGCAATCTGCCATTTTGAGTCTTATCCAAAAACACCAAATAGAAACTCAGGAAGAATTAGGGGAAATGCTAATAGGGATGGGCTTTAACGTAACCCAAGCCACCATATCAAGAGATATAAGAGAACTCAAACTAACAAAGGTAAACAACAAAAAAGGCGGGCAAAAATACATGTCCCTTACCCAGCAGCAACAACAAGTATCAGGGAAAGTAATCCGTGTCTTTAAAGATGCTTTAATCTCTATGGACCGTGCCCAGAATATTCTTGTTATTAGGACACTAACAGGAATGGGCAATGCAGTTGCAGCAGCAATCGACGCATTTCACTATGATGAAATTGTCGGAACACTTGCAGGAGATGATACCATATTTTGCGCAACACGGAGCGAAGAAGATTTAGAAACAATCATGAGAAAGTTTAAAGAAGTCTTACAATCCTAAATGGAGGAGGTAAAGCGTGCTAATCCATATCAATGTTAACAACATAGCTTTAATAGATGAAGTTAGCCTAGAGCTACACGAAAATCTAAATATTTTAACAGGAGAAACCGGAGCAGGTAAATCTATGCTCATAGACTCTATTAACTTTGCCTTAGGGGGGAGAACATCGAAGTCTATTATAAGAAGAGGGGAAAAGTCTGCATCTGTAGAGCTACTTTTTGATCACAACAGTAAAGAGGCATACGCTAAGCTAGCAGAGTTTGGGATTGACCAAGAAGATGAGCATATCCTAATATCCAGGAAACTATATGAATCAGGAAGGACCATCTACAAAATAAATGGTCAAACCGTAACAAGAAAAATGCTGACAGAAATATCAGCCCTACTAATCGATGTCCACGGTCAGCACGAACATCAATCCCTACTAGACACCTCAAAACATATTAACCTCCTAGATAAATTTGGGGGAAAACAGTTGGCTAACTATTTATCCCAGTTACAAATCATATATGATGAGTACATTCTATTAGAACAAGAACTAAAGCATCTAATGGGCGATGACAAAACAAGAATACAAATGATTGATATTTTAAAATTTCAAACACAAGAAATAAAAGAAGCAGCCCTTAAAGTTGGGGAAGACAAAATTCTTAAGGATGAGTTGAAAATTTTAGACAGTGCAGAAAAAATAAAACTTAATCTCCAAGAAGCTTACGACTATTTAAATGCAGAAAATACAGGTGTTATAAGTACAACAGGCATTTTAGGACAAGCTGTTAAGGCTATGTCTAATATTAGTGATATCAGTGATGATCTAAAGCAAATCTATACAGAACTACAAAATATTGAAATGCAATTATGGGAAGTCATCCCAGCCATACGCACACTCAACGAATCAGTGGATTATGAGCCAGAAACACTTTTTGAAATCCAACAAAGGCTGGATCTAATCTATAATTTAAAACGCAAATACGGCGATACAATAGAAGAAATCCTATCTCATTACCATCAACTATCTAGGGATTTAGATAGTCTTCAAAATAGCGATGCAAAAAGAGAACAAGTTAGCAAGGAAATGAAAAACCTAGAAGCAAAAATGACTAACATATGCAGTAAGATTAGTGACATTCGCAAAGAAAAAGCTAAAAAAGTGTCACTTCGAATTGAACAAGAACTACATGAGCTTCAATTAGAAAATGCAAAATTTAACATTAAAATAAGACAAAGAGCAAAAATAAGACATAATGGAATAGACGATGTTGAATTTATGATCTCAACCAATATGGGAGAACCTATGCAGTCTCTTGGGAAAATTGTATCCGGTGGTGAAATGTCTAGAATCATGCTAGCCCTAAAAACAATACTGGCAGATGTTGATGAAATAAGTACCCTAATCTTTGATGAAATTGATACAGGAATCAGTGGAAGAACAGCGCAAAAAGTAGCAGAAAAGCTGGCAATTATTGCAAAAAGACATCAAGTGATCTGTATTACTCACCTACCACAAATAGCTGCTATGTCTGATTATCATTATCTCATCGAAAAAAGTATTGATAATAGTAGACCCAATACACATGTTACATTGCTAGATAGTCAACAAGTAATCGAAGAAATTAGTCGTTTAATGGCAGGAGCAGAAATTACACGCACAACACTTGAAAGCGCAAAAGAAATTAAAAACATGGCTAATAATTTTAAACACACTGTATAAAGTGCCTCTAAAAAGGGCACTTTAATCATATGACCTAAAAAACAGTGTGGAAGTGAATATTATGATAAAAAAGAGAAAGAATCATTTTTTTAAAATATTTATTGGCCTATTATTTTTAGTTATCACAATAAGCCCCTTTGTTGTAATTCATTATTTTTTTCCCCAAAGCATAAGCCTAATTGAAGGGCAAGAGCATAATTTTGAATTTTCCCTCCCATTTGAGGCAAAGCTTACACCAGACAAGATAGGCGTACTCAAGATTAACAATGAGCCCATAGACGACGCCAATATTAAAGTGAATCTAAAAGAACCCTTTACAATGCAAGTAGATGATCTTGGCAAGGTAGATGTCCAACTCTCTCTACTTGGCTTAATTCCAGTGGTTAATATGAAAGTTGAAGTCATGCCTCATACTCAGGTTATACCATGTGGCAATATCGTTGGCGTCAAGATTTCAACTGACGGTGTAATGGTACTAGGCCTAGGTAGGGTAAGAGGAGAAGATGATCAGAACTACGAACCAGGACGAGGCCTACTAGAAATAGGCGATTTGATTCAAGAAATAGATGGTCAAACACTCAACTCTAAGGAAGATCTAATATCATGTATTAGCCAAAATAAGGGAACCCCCTTAAAGATGAAAATCAGGCGGGGGAAATCCATTATCCATGAATCCATTACACCCGTCTATTCCAAAGAAGAGAAAGCCTATAAGATTGGGGTATGGGTAAGAGATAGTACCCAGGGAATAGGAACAGTTACCTACTATAACCCAGCAACAAAAACTTACGGAGCCCTAGGACATGGTATTACTGATGTTGATACCAAACAAATTATGTCAGTAAGAGGGGGAGAATTGGTTAAGACTGAGATTATTGCCATTAAAAAAGGGATAAAAGGAGCCCCCGGTGAGCTTAGTGGCGTTATCAATAATAACAAAGAATCAATTATAGGAAATATTAATAAGAATACAGAACAAGGTATCTATGGAACTTTATATGATTCAGGTCTAGATTTTTTGCAATTTGAACCAGTTTTTTTAGCTTTTCAAAATGAAGTAGAAGAAGGGCCAGCCTATATACTTGCTAATATTAGTGGACAAGAAGTAGAAAAGTTCCAAGTCAATATCCAAAAAGTCTCCAGGTATAATAATGATATTTCAAAAGGAATGGTCGTGAAAATTGTTGATAAGCGATTAATAGATGCAACTAATGGAATTGTACAAGGAATGAGTGGAAGCCCTATTATACAAAATAATAAACTAATAGGCGCTATTACCCATGTTTTTGTCCAGGATCCAACTAAAGGATATGGTATTTTCATTGAAAACATGCTTCAAAAAGAAAAAGAAGTAAACTAAATACTAAAAATCCATAAAAAGGGATAAAATCTATTGCATTTAACCTTAATATTCGTTATAATTTGAATTGTGGTATTTATATTATAACTTATAGGAGGGTTAATTTTGAACAATAAAAAGATACGGGTAGTAATAACAGATGATAATAAGGATTTTTGTGAGATCTTATCAGAATACTTGGGGAAGCAATCTGATATGGAAGTAGTGGGAATGGCCCATAATGGATTAGAAGCATGTTCACTTATAGAAAGCAAGCAGCCAGATGTGGTGATTTTAGATGTTATTATGCCACATCTAGATGGCATAGGCGTTCTTGAAAGAATGAATTCAATTGAATTTAAAAAGCGACCTGTATTTATTATGCTATCGGCAGTGGGGCAAGACAAAATTACAGATAGAGCCTTAGGTCTTGGCGCAGAATATTACATCATAAAACCCTTTGATATGGCAACATTAACGACACGTATTCGCCAATTGAAATCAACCCAACAAATCATTAAGAATGGACCAACAACACCAAGCAAACATAAGGTTACAAATACAGAAAAAGCAACATATGAATTATCCGCCTTAGGCCTTGAAAAAGAAGTAACCAACGTGATCCACGAAATAGGGATCCCAGCACATATTAAAGGCTATCAGTACTTAAGGGATGCAATTATCATGTCCATTAACGACATGGATATCCTAAACTCAATTACAAAGCAGCTATACCCTAATATTGCAAAGAAATATGGGACGACGCCAAGTAGAGTAGAGCGTGCCATTAGACATGCCATTGAAGTAGCGTGGAGTAGGGGCAAGATGGATACAATCGATAAGTTGTTCGGATACACAGTTAACAATGGAAAGGGCAAACCGACTAATTCAGAGTTTGTAGCACTTATTGCTGACCGGTTAAGGCTAGAGCTACAAGTAGGGTAGATGATTATAAATCTTCTTAGTTTATTGGTGCTAATAGCACTAATGGATTAAGAAGATTTTTTAATTTATTTTTATAGGGGTAAAATCCCATTCTCATGCTATCTGTTAAGTGAGAGATAAAAACCACAGAGCAGAAGGAGTGATAGAGTGAGTAATGGAAAGATGAGAATTTGCTTTGACTATGGCCATGGGGGAAAAGACCCAGGCGCTTGTTACCAGGGGAGAAAGGAATCAAACGATGTTCTAAGTGTAGGGCGGGAACTTGCCAATTATCTTAGGCAGCGGGGTGTGACAGTAGATGAAACCCGAATCAGTGATCTAAGAGTTGACCTAAGCGAGAGGGCCCAATTTGAGAAGAAAAATAAATACGACTACTTTATATCCTTTCATCGTAACGCTTTTAGACCAGAGGTTGGAACAGGGGCTGAAACATATGTTTATCTAACAGGAAGCCCAAAGGCTTATAATTTGGCGCAAAAAATACAAATAACACTTGCCCATATAGGATTTAGAGATAGAGGTGTTAAGCGCGGAAATTTTTATGTGCTGCGAAATACAAGAGCGCCAGCCCTCCTAGTAGAGTTGGGTTTTATTGATAACACAGCAGATAACAAGCTCTTTGATGAAAAGAGAGCGGGAATTGTGAAGGCTTTGGGAGAGACAATATTACAAGCTACTCGTTAATGGTGTTTTTATTAGGTTATTTAGTTTCCAAAAACCAGCCGGTGCAAAATATGCCTCTTTATTCCCATTGCTTTTTCAGGGCAAAGTTCGTGGCAACAAAAGCATCTAATACACGTACTTGTATCTATCCTAGCTTTCTTATCTATAATGCTTATTACCTTAGAAGGACAATTTTTAGCACAGATGCCACATCCTATACATTGCTTTTGTATGACTTTAGGGTAGGGCCGGACTTTATCTAATAAAAATTCTACAACAAAAGGGGGTATTCTATCTTCAACAAAGTTTATATGAGTTGACCCTGGTAACTTAAAGGGAGTTATGTCAATACCGTCTATAGGTGCACCATAAAAAACCATATCATTCATATCGTTTGTAACTAAATGCCTTCTTTGTGCATGTAAGTTGGTCGGGACCTTTTCTATTCCTGCAATCTTGCAAGCGACTAGATCAAGCTCATAAGGACTGTCCCCTACAAGTAGCAGTCCAAGATTTCTAATATCCCCAGCGGATGGTCCGTCACCTTCCATAGCTTCTACACCATCGATGATAGAAAATATAGGTTTTATGTAGTCACATATATCGATTAACATATTTGCGAAATTGTCAGGATCATTCATTTTGAGATGGTAGTCAGCCTTGGTTACCCCTGGTATCATGCCAAAAAGATTTTTAACTGCACCAGTATAGGTCATCATTGTGTGAGTTTTTAGTTTAGCGCAAGAA
>CAYRAL010000057.1:0-7088 GCA_964422235.1 uncultured Candidatus Epulonipiscium sp.
CTTTTGGATGATCACATACTGGGCAAACTTCTAATGCTTTTTTACCTGTATGGATATATCCACAGTTATCGCATTTCCACTCATATGCTTCTTCTCTTTCAAATACTTCACCTGATTTTAGATTAGCTAATAATTGTAAGTATCTTTCTTCATGACCTTTTTCGATTTTAGCTACTAATTCAAATAAAACTGCAATTTTAGCAAATCCTTCTTCTTTTGCAACTTTAGCAAAATCTGCATACATATCTGTCCACTCATAGTTTTCACCATCAGCAGCATCTTGTAAGTTTGTTGCTGTATCTTGAATACCATCATTCAGTAGTTTAAACCACATTTTTGCATGCTCTTGCTCATTCCTTGCTGTTTCTTCAAAGAAGTCAGCAATTTGGTTTAAGCCCTCTTTTCTGGCTTTTGAGGCATAGTATGTATACTTATTCCTAGCCTGAGACTCACCTGCAAATGCTGCTTGTAAATTCGTTTCTGTTTTTGTTCCTTTTAAATTCATATTAAAATTCCTCCTTATTTCTAATTTATAATTGTTATTTACTAATAACCTATAACTATTATAAGCCCTTTTGTCTTATTTTTCAAGGACTTTAGAGAAAATCTTAACTTTTTAATCTCATTATCTTTCTTCCATCTTTATATATTCTCTTTTATCTGCGATATTCTTATATGCTGGTCTAATAATTCTTCCACCACTTATAAGTTCCTCTACTCTGTGTGCACACCAACCCGCAATCCTGCCGATGGCAAATATAGGCGTGTGTAGTTCCATTGGAATACCAAGCATATTGTAAACAAATCCTGAATAAAAGTCTACGTTAGCACATATTTCTTTGCTAGCCTGTTTAACCTCACTAAAAATACCTGGTGTTAATCTTTCGATTGCTGCATATAGGTTAAACTCTCTATCCATTCCCTTTTCCTTGGCAAGCTCAATTGCTTTTCGCTTAAGAAGTATAGCCCTTGGGTCTGATAGTGTATAGACAGCATGCCCCATACCATAGATAAGTCCTGAACCATCAAATGCTTCTTTTCTTAAAATCTTTTCAATATAAGCGGCTATTTCCTCTTCATCTTCCCAGTCTTTGACGTTTGCTTTGATATCTTCCATCATTTCAAGGACCATTGCATTTGCACCACCATGTAAGGGACCCTTTAAAGATCCTATGGCTGCAGCTATGGCTGAATAAGTATCTGTACCTGTTGATGTGGCTACGTTTACAATAAATGTAGAGTTGTTACCACCACCGTGCTCAGCGTGTATCATAAGGGCCACATCAAGAAGCTCTGCTTCAGCCTGTGTATATTGGCTATCTGGTCTTACCATATGAAGAATGTTTTCTGCTGTACTTAAATGAGGCTGTGGATTATGTATATACAAACTTTCATTATCATGATAATGAATTTTAGCTTGGTAACCGTAAGCAACCATTGTTGGGAACCGAGCAATTAGCTCAATACATTGTCTAAGTACGTTATCAATGTCTGTACTGTCTGGATTCTGATCATAAGAATATGAAGCAAGCACAGCTCTTGTTAACTTATTCATAATATCTGTACTAGGTGCCTTTAAAATCATATCTTCAGTAAATCCATAAGGTAATGTGCGGAAATCTGATAAAAGTTCATTAAAGTCTTTTAACATTTGTTTGCTTGGTAATTCTCCAAATAAAAGCAGATAACATGTTTCTTCAAATCCATAACGACCTTCTTGCTCGGCGTTACTGACTAGATCATTAATATCGTAACCTCTGTAACTTAGTTCCCCTTCTACCGATACCTTTTTACCATCCTCTACAATATATGAGTGAACATTGCCCACCTCTGTTAAGCCTACAAGAACCCCTGTTCCATCGTTATTTCTAAGCCCTCTTTTTACATTGTATTTTTCATATAGCTCTGGAGCTATCTTCCTTTTCTCTAATAATTCTCCTAGCTCATCCATTATTTTTAAATTCTCTTTTGTAAAAGTCATATTTATTACCCCCATCTTCACTTTTTATTTTAAATAGATGCTTTTTGCAACTAGTTCCTTTAAAACTTGCATTATACTATATTAATATATAAGACTATATCTTGTCAAGACTAGTATTTGCTTGACTTATAATTAAATTATCTTTTTCAAAATTTATCCATTTTAGCATAGCATTGCAATATATTTAAATCTGCCGTCATTTTTTATTTTTACCAGGATACAAAATCAGCTTTTAGCTAGGATTTATATAGGATCCTATCTAGAAGCTGATTGTTGTATATCATATTATATTGTTTAGTGTTTTTCTGGTCCTATCCCATATACACTGCCTACTGGTATGGTAAATATAAATCCTACTCCTGGTTTATTAATATCCCCTACCACATCATTAACAGCTTTAACCACCTTATCAACTAGTTCTTGGCTCTTAAGAACTGTGAAAATAGTTTTGTTATAAGGGTGGGCATCGTCTAGAAAGTTTTTAAGATAACCAAACATTGGAATATGTTGGTCTGAGTGAGCAGCAAGTGCCCTCCCCATTCCTTGGCTATCTACAATGGTAGCCCCCTTGACACCTATTTCAACAAAGCTTTCTAAAATATCATCTAAATATTTTGTTTCATTCAGAACTAAAAATAATACTTGCATCTTGCCACCTGCTTTCATCATATTATAAGCTGTTAACTTTCTTAGTTATGTGCTTTCAATTGGTCAAACTCTCCTGCTTTTTTAAGGGCCATTTTTGCAAATATTGGACCTGATATCTCATATACAAATACACTAAACATTATAACTGTCGTAATTGCCACACTATACTCTGGTAATTGCTGACCAACTATAATAGAAAGTCCTATTGATATACCACCTTGTGGTAATAGTGTAAATCCTAAATATTTTTGAACGACTGGTTCTGCTTTAACTGCTTTTGCACCTAAAGTAGCCCCAAAAATCTTTCCTCCTGCTCTTGCCATAATATAGCCTATTCCTAATAATCCTACCTGGGCTAGTATTTTAAGATCTAAGCTAGCTCCTGCTAATGTGAAAAATAGCAAATAAACTGGTGTGGTAAAATTATTAATGGTGTCAAAAACTCGTTTTGACTTTTTCATAGTGTTAACTAATGTAGCACCTAGCATCATACATGTTAGTAATGATGATAGATTTAAATAATTAGCTACACCTATACTAAGTGCAATAGCTGCTAAGGCTATTGATAATAGTTCTTCTTTACTCTTAGATTTCTTAGCGATACGTGTAAGAATGATGCCTAAAATAAGACCCAATATTAGGGATCCTATTATTTCAATAAAAGGTTGGGCTGCCATTTGAAGAAAACTTTGGTCGGTTCCTCCCATGTAGATATGAGCAATTGACATGGCAATACCAAATATCATAATCCCCATTGCATCATCTATAGCCACCACAGGTAAAATAGTCTTTGTAAGTGGCCCGTATGTTTTATATTGTCTGATAACCATAATTGTAGCTGCTGGTGCTGTTGCTGCAGACATAGATGCAATCATAAGTGAAAATACAAATTCTTGCCCGAAAATCCAGTACATGACCGCAAAAACACAAAATACAGCTCCTATTACTTGAGCGGTTGCAATAATTAAAATATTTTTGCCTAATTTTTTCATATCTTTAATAATAAACTCGCTACCTATACTAAAGGCAATGGCTGCTAGAGCTACCTCATTAATAGCTGCAAACGACCCTGCATCTTCTGGTGTAATAATATTGAGAAGTGATGGTCCAAGGAATAACCCTGCTACCAAATAACCTGTTACATCTGGAAGTTCCAAGCGTCTAGCCACTCTTCCTCCTAATATCCCTACAACTAATAAAATACCAAGCTTAAGAATTACATCCAATTTACATTTCCTTCCACATTTTATTTTTCTGCTGTTTATGTTCTACCTCTATCTTACACAATTTATAGCTTTAAAGCAAACCTAACCCTTTAAAATAGTGGTTTTTAGTCGTATGCTATACCCATATAGCCTTGTTTTCCATAACATACTTTACTTTTTATTTGGACTGGGGTATTATCATATAATTTCACCATACCAAAGGGTTTTATTATACCTCCTAGATTTTTACCTAAGTCGCTTGGGAGACGAACCATATAGTGTTCCGCTGGTATTTCCTGTACAATCCCCTTAAGTCCATCTTGAATAAGATGATCTGGCATTAATATTTCTTTTATCAGGATTTGACTTTCATTAATACGCTCTATAATAGCGCAGCCTTTGCTTTCTGCAATATTGATGCCATATAGATTAGCACCAAATTTCTTAGAAATCTTCTTCTGGTAATCTATTTCTTCCTTATGATAATCCACATAGAGATTGCCTGATAATAGGTTTCTTCGTCTCTTATTATAGTCATCAGCTTCCACTGTCTCTATGGAAACTTCTTGGTTAGTATGTGTTTTAAATGTTACAATCTGTTGATGAGTAAGTATTGTTTCTCTAATATAAAAAGCCTCTTGATATCCTCTCTTAGAGTAAAAATCAAATAGGCTTTCTTCTGCTGGTACTAGTATGGATAAATCAACCCCTTTTTCCATAAGATGCTTATGACAAAATTCCATTATTTGAGTGGAAAACCCCTTGCCTTGACTTTCAGGGTGGGTTGCAACAGCATATAACATAGCAAGGCCCTGGCTATTGCCAGTGGGCATTACCAGTTTGCCTGGAATCATTGTGGCCATGGCTGCAATCTCATTATTATAGAGTAGTACAGCTGTTTCATCCGCTTTATATTTATTAGAAAAATAAAAGTCTATATAGGAGTCGTCATCTCCAAAACAGACTTTCCATAAATTCTTTTGGTATGTTTCTTCACCTTTTTTTGCCAATCTTATTTCAACCATATTTAGTCTCCTATATATCTACCCATATATTTTTCTTCCATTTTTTCAGGATAATATGATTTTTTAGCCTTTCTAAGACCACTATCGCCTACATCTTCCTCTCGGTTAACATAAATCAAGTGAGGATATCTTTCACTAATAAGCGATATAAATTCGCGATTAATCATAGGGTAAGCACCTTGTATATGAGCAAAAGCTTTCTCTACATGGATGACATAGGTGTCCGAATTTAGTATTTCGCCTACTGTATAAGCAACAATTTTACCCCCCGCACGAATTAATCCTCCCTCTAATTCTAACTCAAAAAAGTTTTTCAGTAGTCTCTTAACGGCACATGCTTCCTCCGCAAGGCTATCATTTTCATCGGTGCCACTCTCTATAGACCACTGCTTATTCATCTCTATGCACTCATCTATATTGTCTTTAGTAATCTCTTCAAAGCACCACTCATTACTTCTTATAAATTTATTAATATGATTGCGCTTAGCACTTAATTTTTTGCCGGCTAAAGATACCATTTTTTCAATTAAATAAACATAATCAAAGTTATCCCTTACTCGTTTGTATTTAAATTGTTTAGGATATAGATTATTTAACACTTCCACATTTTCGGGCGATAGGCCGTCAAATCTTAATCTGTGTCCTTTATCAGCTGCATCTTGTTTCAGTTCGTCGATAATAGGTTTAAGATCCCCCTTACCTGCTGGATAAAAATAAATCGGTTTTTTACCTCCTACATTTACCTTAACAATAAGGTAATCATTGATTCTAGCTATGCCTTTATTGTTTACTTTTGACCATGCAAATATATTCCCAAAATTTTGATGGCATCCTCCCATATCTGCCTCTTTAATAAGCGGCTTCATCCAAGTCTGATCTTCAAGTTGTACAGTTTTAAATTCTATCATTTAGTAATTCTCCTAGTCTATTTTAACTTACTCTTAACCCTGTATCTGTCAGTCTTTGCATTTTAAATTCTGTTATACTTCCTTCATATATAATTTTTTTATTAGGTATATCTAAAAAGTCCATAGGTTTAGTAAGGGCAGGATTGGAACTCCAACAACGCGCATTACTAAGTATATATGATACAAATTGCGAACAAAAGAAGTGATCCTTTCTAGCAAGTCCTAACCCAACTGTATAACTTAATACCCCCATAAGATTATAGCGATAGCTATCTTTATTGCTGTAGAAACCTTCCATAACACGAGACATAATATCATATTCTTCCTCTGTCACAGGAATTTCCAAGATACAACAACGGGCATTGGGAAAGTAGGGAAATAACCCTCTGTCGAAATTTTCTTGAATAAAACCTGTATCAATAGGATTATAGCGATGTTTTCTTCCAAATGAGTACATGGCTTCCAGATTATGATCAAAAGAGATTGATGCATGGTTATATGGATCTTTCGTATGCCATTTAATGGCTTTTGAAAATAATGTCCCTGTTTGTGATAGTACAATATATATTTTTTTCATAGTGCCCCCCCAAAACTTTAATCTATTCTTTAATAATATCAGATTTTCACCTAAAGGTAAATGGAAAAGATGGGGGACAGGCCCCCATCTTTTATCATAGTTCATATTCTATCATCTTGAATAAAATTCAATAATTGGTTGTGTATTAATTTGAATCGGAATATCCTCATAGTTTGGTGCCGAAACCAAGGTCCCGCTAAAGTTCTCTATATCCTTTGATATATAAGGCAAATGACTTAATTCATTCGCTTTAAGATTATCCTCAAAAACCTGCTTACTACGTGATTTTTCTTTGAGTTGTATAACATCTCCAACGGATACCATATAGGATGGTCTATCTACCTTTTTCCCGTTTACTGTAATGTGTCCATGGTTTACAATTTGTCTTGCTTGACGAATCGAACTTCCAAATCCTATTCTATAGACTAAGTTATCTAATCTGCACTCAAGTATTTTGATAAGTGCATCTCCAGATACATCTTTACTTTTTAAAGCCTGTTCCACGTACTTTGCAAATTGTTTTTCTAGTACACCATAATATGCTCTAAGCCTCTGTTTTTCTAAAAGCTGCCCGCCATAAGTAGACAATTTCTTATCTGCTCTACTTTGGCCGTTCCCTGCACGGTCCATTGCTTTGGGGTGTCCTACTACATTGAGTCCTAATCTTCTACAAAGCGTAAAACGCGGTTCTCTCATATTTGCCATTTATTCTATTTCCTCCGTATTGTTATCATATTAGCCGCG
>CAYRAL010000058.1:0-6746 GCA_964422235.1 uncultured Candidatus Epulonipiscium sp.
GTTATTCTTCATATTCCAGCTAAAGAAACCATATAATAGGGGGTTAGAAGTATGTACAAAATAATGATAGCAGATGATGAAGGGATTGTTATTGAATCCTTAACACATATTATTAAGAAAGAATTTGGAGATTCTTGTATTATTAAAAGTGCAAAAACTGGTAGAAATGTCATTGAGCTAGCAGAAGAATTTAGGCCTAATATTGCATTTATGGATATTAAAATGCCAGGCATTAATGGTATAGAGGCCATGAAAGAGATTCGAAAGATTAATCATTCTGTTTTATTTATTGTTATGTCAGCCTATGATAAATTTACCTATGCCAAAGAAGCTATTGCTCTAGGGGTGTTAGATTATCTAACAAAACCGACCAATAAAAATAAAATTGTTGATACCCTAGAAAAAGCAATGGGGATTATTGATGAGAGGCGAGACAAAAGAAATCACGATTTACTCACTAAGGAAAAGTTAATGACAGTCATTCCAGTCATTGAAAGTGGAATGATCTATACGATTTTATTTCAAGAAGATTACTTAGAACAAGCTAGTAGTTTTAAGGAGTTACTAGGAATTGAAGAGAATTATGGCTTTATACTGGTTATTCAGTATGGTGATATGAATGAACAGGGAGATATGACAAACTCTGTAGGCGTTAGTGTAAAAGCACATTCCTTTTATTCCAAACTAAGTGAGATTGTAAAAGAGTTTTTTAATGCAGTCGTAGGCCCTGTTATGGTTAATCAAGTGATTTCTTTCATACCCTGTAATGAGGATGCCTCTGTTTACGATGAACGTATTAAAATTATTGAAAAAGCTAGAAATCTAAGACGAAAGTTAAAAAAACAAATAGATTTAGATTTTAAAATTAGCCTTGGATCCGTAAAGCCACTAGAAGAGTTAACAGTTTCCTATAAAGAGGCAATTGCAGCAATAAGGCATAAAGGTAGTGGTATGGTAGCTCATATAAACGATATCCCAACTTTTTTAAAATGTGAACAAGCCAGGCCAACGGAAATAGAGAAGGCTCTTATACAGTTTATTAAAAAAGGTGACTTTGTAAGAGTTATTAGTGAGGCAAGGACTTACTTTGATTGGCTGCTTGAAAGCAGCCAAGGGGAAATAATAGATATTCAAACTAAAGTGTTTGAAATGATTGTACATATAGAAGATGAAACTCAGTGTATGGGGATGCGACCTTATGTCTTCAGACATACAGGGGATTATTTAAAGACTATTATGGGATATAAGGATAGTGAAAGACTAAAAGTATGGTTCCTAGAAAAGATTTCTGAGATTTGCCACAATATAATTGTTAGTAGAGAAGAAGAATCAAATAGTATCATTACTAAAGCTAAGGGATATATTGACAAAAATTTTTACAAAGGAATCTCATTAGATGATGTGTCAAGGGAGGTAGATATTAGTCCTTATTACTTTAGTAAGTTATTTAAAGAAGAAACAGGAGAAAATTTTATTTATTACTTAACCAATATACGTATTGAGAAAGCTAAACAACTACTCAATAATAAAGCCCTAAGCGTAAAAGAAATAGGCTTTGAAGTGGGTTATAGTGATGCTAATTATTTTAGTAGGATTTTTAAAAAAAATGTGGGACAAACACCAACGGAATATAAAGAAGGGATAGGTTGATATGAAAAATATCATACGAGCTTCTATAATAACAGGGATATGTGCTGTATTGTTAGCAGGGTGTGGCACAGCTAACATGAAGCAATTAGCGATCAATGAGATGGAAAGTGATAGAATTCAAATAGGATTATCCTTTGATTCATTTGTCATAGAGAGGTGGCAGAGGGACCGAGATGTTTTTGTATCAACAGCAAAAGAATTAGGGGCAGATGTGAATGTTCAAATTGCTAGTGGTGATATAAAAAATCAAATTGATCATATGGAATATTTTATAGAAAAGAATATGGATGTTATTGTCGTTATTCCAACAGATGCGGATTTACTTAAAGAGACCGTATTAAAGGCAAAACAAAAAGGGATTAAAGTTATTGCATATGACAGGTTGATAAAAAACTCAAATGTAGATTTATATATATCTTTTGATAATGAAAAGGTTGGGACCCTAATGGCACAGGCAATTGCTGAGAATACCCCTAGTTATGGGAAAATTGCTTTTATTTTAGGCTCTGAAGTAGACCACAATGTCATGCAAGTTAAAAAAGGATTGGAGGATGTTATTAATAAGACAAGTGTTAAAGTTGTCTCTACAGATTATGCACAAGGATGGATTGCAGAGGAAGCCTTTTCTGCGGCTAATAAAGTATTAAGGGCCATACCTGATATCGATGGCATAGTCTGCGGAAATGATGACTTAGCCAGTCAGGTTATTAAAGCTCTCTCGGAACGTCGATTAGCAGGTAGTGTATCTGTCGTAGGACAAGATGCAGACTTAAATGCATGCCAAAGAATTGTAGAAGGTACACAGACCATGACAGTTTATAAGCCAATTGAACAACTAGCAAAAAGAGCAGCAGAGTATGCTGTTATTTTAGGAAAGGGTGAAAAGATACTAGGGGAGAATAGGCTTTTTGATGGGTATTATCATGTGCCATATGAAAAGTTAGAACCAGTGGCGGTTACCAAAGAAAATATGGACGAGATCATTATTGATGGCGGCTTTCATCTAAGAGAAGAGGTATACCTTAATATTACTGACCCAGAGGTAGAGTAGCATTATTTAGATAACAAAAATATCCTATACCGGTATTTATATTTACACTTACTTAAAATTGTACAGTTATTAGCAATCTAGTCCTAATCCTTCTGTGCTATATTAACAGTGTAAACAAATTCAAGGAGGAGATATGTATGAAGATTAATTTTAGGAAAGCATTATCTTTATTAGTTGTTGGGGTTATGTCATTATCACTAGTTGCTTGTGGAGGTTCTAAACCAGCTCAAGAAACTGTAACTGATCAACCTGCAAAGGAAGTCGTTCAAGAGGAAACAGCACCAGTAGAAACTGTAAAGAAAATTGGGGTTGCAATGCCAACTAAAGATTTACAACGTTGGAACCAAGATGGTGCAAATATGGAGGCTGAATTAAGGGCAGCGGGCTACGATGTTGACTTACAATATGCAAACAATGAAATTGCAACTCAAGTATCCCAGATTGAAAATATGATTACTGCAAAATGTGATGCTTTGGTAATTGCAGCCATTGATGGGAGTTCTTTAGGGACTGTTTTAGCTAAGGCAAAAGAAGAAGGTATTCCGGTTATTGCTTATGATCGCTTAATTATGGAAACTGACGCAGTTAGTTATTATGCAACATTTGATAACTATATGGTTGGTACCATCCAAGGAGAATTCCTTAGGGATGCTCTTGATTTAGATAATGCAGATGGACCATTTAATATTGAGTTATTTACAGGATCTTCTGATGATAACAATGCAAGGTTTTTCTTTGGAGGAGCAATTGATGTTCTGCAACCATTTATAGACAGTGGAAAACTTGTAGTTGTTTCAGGTCAAACTAGATTTGAAGAAGTAGCAACACCTAACTGGTCTACAGAAGAATCACAAAAACGCATGGAAAATATTATTGTTGCAAACTATGCAGGTGGAGAAAAATTAGACGCGGTTCTTTCTTCTAATGACTCTGTTGCAAATGGTATTACCAATGCTTTACTTAGTGGGGGCTATACAGCTGAAAACTTCCCAATCTTAACAGGTCAAGATTGTGATATTACATCTGTAAAGAATATTGTTGCAGGAACACAAGCAATGTCAATCTTTAAAGATACGCGTACACTTGCGACACAAGTAGTTTATATGGTTGATGCAATTATGCAAGGCAATGAAGTAACTGTTAATGATACAGGAACTTATGACAATGGAACGGGTATTATTCCAACCATGCTTTGTGAACCGGTATTTGCAGATAAAACAAATTACAAAGAATTACTGATAGACACAGGTTACTACACAGAAGATCAATTACAATAAGTTGGACAATTTAATAAAATAATTACAAAAAGGGGACAGTTTATAGATGTCCCCTTAATGTTAGGAGGGATTTGCTTGGGTAATTTTATACTAGAAATGCAAAATATAACCAAACTGTTTCCCGGAGTTCGTGCCTTAGATAATGTGAATCTTCAGGTTGAAAAAGGAGAAATTCACGCCTTAGTTGGAGAAAACGGTGCGGGGAAGTCAACTTTAATGAATGTTTTAAGTGGTGTTCATAGATATGGAAGCTACGATGGAAACATTATGTATAAGGGTGAAGAGTGTCGGTTTAAAGATATTAGAGATAGTGAAACAAAAGGAATTGCTATTATTCATCAAGAGCTTGCACTAGTGCCTTATATGACCATTGGTGAAAATATATTCTTAGGGAATGAATTAGGTAGTAAGTCGTCTGTTAATTGGGATAAAACCTATCAAAGAGCAGATGAATTATTAAAAACAGTGGGATTAGATGAATCCTCAAGGACCTTAATTAAAGACATTGGTGTTGGAAAGCAGCAGATGGTTGAGATTGCAAAAGCTTTAGCCAAAGATGTGGAATTATTAATCTTAGATGAACCAACGGCATCTTTGAATGAGACTGATTCCAACAAGTTGCTAGATTTACTATTGAAGTTCAAAGAAGAAGGCTTAACATCTATTATTATCTCTCATAAACTAAATGAAATAGAATATGTAGCTGATAAGATTACAATTATCCGTGATGGGTCTACTATTGAAACATTAGAAAAAGATGTAGATGAAATTAGTGAAGATAGAATTATTAAAGGGATGGTTGGGCGTGAGTTAGTGGACCGCTTTCCAAAACGCAAAGATATAAATATTGGTAAGGTGAATTTAGAGGTAAAGGATTGGACTGTCTATCATCCGCTTTTTACAGAACGAAAAGTAGTCGATAATGTATCTATTAATGTTCGCCAAGGTGAAGTTGTGGGTATTTCGGGCCTAATGGGTGCAGGAAGAACTGAACTAGGGATGAGTATCTTTGGTAAAAGCTATGGATCCCAAATAAGTGGAGAGCTCATTGTAAATGGCAAGGAAGTGGTCTTAAATAGTGCAAAGCAAGCCATCGACAATAAATTGGCCTATATTACAGAAGACCGAAAAGGAAATGGCTTAATACTCACCAATCCTATTCGTGTTAATACCACAATGGCTAAGCTTGATAAAGTAAGCCATAATCAGATTATCGATATTGATCAAGAAGTCACAGTATCAAAAGAGTATAAGGGAAAATTAAATACAAGATGTACATCTGTTGAACAATCAGTTGGGAACCTAAGTGGTGGTAATCAGCAAAAGGTCTTATTAAGCAAATGGATGTTTGCAGATCCTGATATTATGATTCTAGATGAACCCACTAGAGGGATTGATGTCGGTGCCAAGTATGAGATATATAGTATTATCAATCAATTGGTTGCTGAAGGTAAATCGGTTATTATGATTTCTTCGGAACTAACAGAAGTAATAGGAATGTGTGATCGGATTTATGTTATGAATGAAGGAAAAATTGTTGGCGAGCTAAGTCAAGCAGAAGCAACCCAAGAAAAGATTATGGCACATATCCTAAAATCAAGTAAAGGAGCGTAAGACATGAATATGATTAAAGTTAAAGATGGATTAAAGAAAAACACAATGTTAATTGTATTAATTATTATTACTATATTTTTTGCATGGAAGACGAATGGAACATTATTAGCACCACAGAATATTACTAACTTAATTGCGCAAAATGGATATGTTGTTGTATTAGCAGTTGGTATGCTACTATGTATTTTGACAGGTGGAAATATTGATCTTTCTGTTGGGTCTATTGTTGCACTTGTTGGGGCTTTAGCAGGAAAGTTGATTGTTACATATAAGGTTAATATCTTTGTTGCTATTTTAATTTGTCTTTTAGTAGGGATTTTGTTAGGCGTGTGGCAAGGTTACTGGATTGCTTATACACGTATACCCGCATTTATTGTTACATTGGCAGGTATGCTGTTGTTTCGCGGGATTGCACTTATAATTTTAGATGGATTAACAATTTCACCTTTTCCAGAAGAGTATTTAAATTTATTTAATAGTTTTATACCAGATATTTTTGGGGGGAATATTAACATCCTTGCCATTGTAGTTGGTGTGATTGTATGTGTGATTTATATCGGAATTACTCTGACTACCAGGTCAAAAAGAGCGCGTAAAGGATATGAGATGGAAGGTAAAGGTCAAATGATCGGAAAAGTACTGATCGTTTCAATTGTAATACTTATGCTATCTTACGCCCTAGCACAATATAAAGGTATTCCAGCAATTTTAATATTACTAACAGTTGTAGTACTTGGCTATACTTATTTCACATCTAAGACCGTTCCAGGGCGCCATTTTTACGCCGTTGGTGGTAATGAAAAGGCAGCAAAGCTAAGCGGTATCAATACAGATAAAATACTAATGTTCGCTTATGTTAATATGGCATTTTTAAGTTCTGTTGTAGCGTTGATTTGTGTGGCGAGGTTTAACTCTGCGGCTCCAACAGCAGGACAGAGCTATGAAATGGATGCAATCGGTGCCTGTTATGTTGGTGGCGTATCAGCATACGGTGGTGTTGGTACAGTTGCAGGCGTTGTGGTTGGTGCGATCTTTATGGGTGTTCTAAATAATGGGATGAGATGCCAATATTCAAAAAGCCATTAAAGGTTTAGTTCTTTTAGCAGCAGTAGCATTCGATGTTCTTTCTAAAAAAAGAGGGCAAACAGCATAAA
>CAYRAL010000059.1:0-6723 GCA_964422235.1 uncultured Candidatus Epulonipiscium sp.
TCTACAGACTCTATTCTGTTATAATAAGCTTCTACTAACTGCTCACTTGTCATCTCTCCACTTCTAAGCATATCCCGAAGCTCATGTGCTGTTTTTGTAAATAACGCCATGTCTTTCCTCCTATTTATTCTACAATTTTGGGTACAAAGAAACACCCGTTTTTTTCTTGTGGTGCATTGGCTAGAAGCTCCTCTTTTGTCATAGATGGCTTCACCTGGTCTTTTCTAAGGACGTTAAACAAGGTAGCTTCCTCTATTTTTGTCTCTGCATCTGTCATGTCTATCTCATTTAGCTGGTCTGCAAAAGCAACCATTTTCTCCAGGTCTTCAGTGAATACTTGGACTTCATCTTCTGTAAGATTTAAATGGGCAATGTCAGCTATTTTTAAAACATCTTCTTTTGTAATCTTCATCTTATACTCCTTTTGGGGACTGTCCCCCTGCTATTTCTAATATTGCTGCAACATCTTTTTCATGCAAGGGCACAAACTGACCCAAACTTCCATTTTCAGTTCCTTTTTTGGCCATTTCTGGAATACGATCTAGAGGAATATTAGCATCTTGTAGGCTTACAGGCATTCCAATAGATTTAAAGAATTCTTTTGTACGCTTTATACCTTCTAGCGCCGCCTCTTCCATGTTAAAAGGATTGATATCAACATTCCAAACTCTATTTGCATATTGGGCAAATCTTGGTATATCATGTTTATAGACATACTTCATCCATGCTGGAAAAACAATAGCCAGACCTGCTCCGTGAGCGATATCATAGATTCCACTGATTTCGTGTTCAATATCATGACTTGCCCAATCGCCTATTCTTCCCGTGCTTAAGAGATCATTATGAGCTAGGGTTCCTGCCCACATGATTTCTGCTCGAGAATCATAGTCTGTAGGATCTTCTAATGCTTTTGGCGCGTTTTCTATAATGGTTTTCATAACCGCTTCAGACATTCTATCTATGAGTTCTACATTTTGTACATTGGTAAAATATCTCTCTAATATGTGAGCAAACATATCCACTGCGCCACATGCCGTTTGGTAGTTTGGCAGTGTATAAGTGAGCACTGGGTTTAAAATAGAAAACTGTGGTCTTAAAGCGTCTGATCCTGCTCCTTTTTTATACCACCCATCTTCATTTGTTATAACACTAGAACCGCTAGATTCACTGCCTGCTGCTGGGATTGTTAAAATAACAGCTACAGGTAATGCTTGTGTTATTTCCCCTTTACCTGTGTAAAAATCCCAAACATCCCCATCATACATAACACCTGCTGCAATGGCTTTTGCAGAGTCAATAACACTTCCTCCACCTACTGCTAATATAGAATCTATTCCCTCGCCTTTACAAATTTTAATCCCTTCTTGAACTAAGCTTAATCTTGGATTGGGTTTAACCCCTTCTAGTTCTACTATCTCAATATGTGCTTCTTTAAGAGATTTTATAACTCGATCATATAATCCGCTCTTTTTTATACTTCCACCGCCATAATGTAATAATACCTTTTTCCCAATCTTGCTCATTTCTGCTCCAACAAGTGACTCTGTTTCTTTTCCAAATATGATTTTGGTCGTGTTCTGAAATACAAAATTTATCATAATGATTGCCTCCTTGTTAATTATGAATATAAAGATATTATCTTAGGCTTAAATATACCATAATATACCCCTCTTTTCAAAAAAACATTACGATATTATCCATTATAATAGGTACATAAAGGAGTTCCTAAATGATATTAGATCATTTAGGAACTCCTTTCGTAACTCGTTAATGGTTCTATCAAAATAATTTTAGATTGCTTTTGATTTTAGTAAGCCTAATTGTTTGCAGGCATTCCAAATTCCATTATCTGTATTAGCAGTTGTAACATAATCTGCTACTGCTTTTATTTCTGACATACTATTGCCCATGGCAATGCCATAGCCTACAAATGATAGCATCTCCATATCATTTAGGGCATCCCCAAATGCATAGGTGTTTTCTCGTTTAAAACCAGCGGCTTCAATCATTTTTTTAATCCCTATTGCTTTAGAGCTTCCTTTTGGCATAGCATCCATTCCAAATTCATGAAATCTTATAAACTCTAAGTTGGGATGGTTTTGCCTATATATTGCGTCATACTTGGCCTCACTATAAACGACTGCTTGGTTTATAGGCCGATTTATATGAAGTTCACAATCTGTACGAGGATACTTCATATTCAACGTTGTAATACACTTGTTGAGTAAAGGATGGTTTTCATGCAATGACCAGGTATCATTGTGGGTTATAAAAGCTATAGAGTGATCATTTTTTTGCACCGTATTAACAAGTCCTATTGCTTCATCTTGTAGCATATGTTTTAAGTGGATTTCTTTTCCTTCAAATACAGCATATGAACCATTAATGGCTACATAGGAATTAATATTGAGTTCATCACATACCCATAGCATTTCGTCAGGCCCCCTGCCTGTAGCTATTGCCGTATAGACACCACTTTCTTGTAGTTCATTAATGGCTCTTCTAGCTGACTTGGGAATCTGTTTGTTATCATCTAATATTGTTCCGTCTATATCAAAAAATACAATTTTTCTATTCACTTTCATATCCTTTCCAAAGCTATGCTTTTATATTATTATTCCGTATCTTCTAATATATTTAGTATAACATACTATTGCCTGCCTTTTAGTCTATATTTTTTAGAATTTTAATTAATTTATTGTTCTCTTCTTCGCCTTTAATGGCAAATCTCACATACTTATCTCCTAATTGCTCATAACTATTGCAGGTTCTAATTAGGACCTTTTGTTTAATTAGCTTATTATATAACTGAGTTCCTGTTTCTCCATTCAGCTTTACCAAAACAAAATTACCATATGTGGGATATACCCTTTTTATAATTTTTATCTTTTCTAGTTTGCTTGTAAACTGCTCTCTTTCCTTTTTTATCCACTTTAATGTTTTTTCAATATAGACTTTATCTTCTAATACGTATTTGAGGGCTAATTCTGCAAAAGTATTTATATTCCATGGGATTTGCTTCTCCCTCATGAGCTTATTGTATTTCTGATTTTTACATACACTATATCCCAAGCGGACCCCTGGTATGCCGTAAAACTTTGTTAAGGCTTTTATAATACAGATACACGAATAGTCCCGTGCTAACTCAAGCATACTAGCCCCTATATCTCCTGTAAACTCAATAAATGCCTCGTCTATAATAATTCTTTTTTCATATCGTTGGCAGTAATCTAATATAGGCTTAAATTGGACTTGATCGATAATGCCCCCATTGGGATTGTTAGGATTTCCAATAATCAATCCATCTACCCTTTCAATCTTTTTTGCTAAATCACTATAATCTATTTCCATATTAGGATTTAGATTGCTATAGGTAATTTTCACATTATTTTTTTGGGCACTCTTTCTATATTCTATAAATGATGGTGCTACTATACAAATGCTCTCTACGCTAGCTATGGCAATATCTATAAGCTCTCCTACCCCATTTCCCAATACTAAGTCTTTTTGTTTAAAATTAAAATCTAGTATTTTCTCCTTAGGATAAAATAAACTAGATCCTTTATTTAGGTAATCACAAATATAGCTCTTAGACTCCCTATACTGAATATCTGGGTATATTTTTATATTTTTTACTGCCTCCAGCAGATTGTTTGTAAAACCTTTTGGTACACCTAGTGGGTTAATATTTGAACTAAAGTCCAGTAGCTGCTTTCCTTTTAAGCTACCTTCTGTATATATGTCTCCGCCGTGTTCCATCTTCTCCCCCTTTTCCTATTATAATGGGTACATATATAGCTCTTATATTACGTAATATCACCTATAAAACTGGCATTACAAAGGCTATAATACTATTATGCGCCCTAACGACTTTGGATGAGCATATACAGCAAAATAAATAGTATTTCTGCGTTATACATAAGGACTACCGTTTTTTTAATATGGCTTTCATTTAACTCATTAATTTTATCTCCTATTGTAGGCTTTTTTATTATTTCTCCAAAGTAGTTGTTGTCTCCCCCTAATTGAATCCCTAAAGCTCCTGCCGCTGCCCCCTCTGGATAGGCACAGTTGGGGCTTTTATGATTCTTTCTATCTCTCATCATAATCTTAGCAGTTTTTATAATCTCTCCTTTTACCACAGGCGACACTAGCACAAACAAAATCCCCGTAAGTCTTGCAGGTATGTAATTTACTATATCATCTAGTTTAGCTGGGAAAAAACCAATATCTTTATACTTTGGATTCATATATCCTAGCATTGAATCCATGGTATTAATTCCTTTATAAAGCATTGCAAGAGGGGCCCCTCCTATCATTGCATATAAAAGAGGCGCTATAACACCATCTGCTGTGTTTTCGGCAATAGTTTCAACATCTGCTCTTATTATTTCATTCTTGCTTAAATTCCTAGTGTCTCTTCCAACAATATGAGAAAGCTTTAACCGGCTGTCTTCAAGATCATCTTTTGAAAGAGCATCATACACTTTGAGCCCTTCTTTGCCAAGGCTAGTGGCTGCAAGAGTTGTCCATAGTATCCCTATATTTAATATGTGATATAGAAAAAAACAGGGCTTAACTAGTCTTAGTAATATATATGGAATCCCAAAGCTTACAACACTGACCGTAATAACAATTAAGAGCCCTAATATTTTAAGTTGTTTTTGATTTTTATATATTTTACGACCCTGTTTGTCCATAAAACTAATTAACTTACCTATATATATAACAGGATGTGGAAAACCATAAGGATCTCCCAATATAAAGTCTAGTATTACTGCTATTAAAATATCTATTGGGCCGTATGCTATATTTGGCATCCTGTCCCCCTTTTCCTTTAAAAAACTCTACCTTTATCTATAACAAAAGTAGAGTTTAATAGCAAAATTAGGTATGCTTTTAATTTCACATAATTATATTATTTTAAAGCACAATATGTTCATCAATCCATTTTAGTCTTTCTATAATTCCTAACTTTTGAGTACATAAGGTCTCACATAATCCACATGCTATACAATCTCCTGCCATAGGTTCTTGACCTGGCTTAATCTCACCATATTCCAGAGACTCTTTATATTTTGCCTTTGCTGCATGCTCTCCTTTAAGGACATAAAGATTATATAATTCCATAAATTTAGGGATACTAATATCTTCTGGGCAATGTAGACAGTATTGGCATGATGTACATAACTGGTTCATATCTTTTCTTAATCTAGATTTAATTGTATTGATTTTATCATCACTTAGGATTTCTAAATTTTTAACGGCTTCAAGATTATGGTCTATTTCTTCTATACTGCTCATGCCTGACAAAGCAACTGTTATTCCGGCATGAGAAGCATTAAATCTTAGCGCAGCTTGAACAACACTTTCTTCTGGGCGTTCTATTAAAAAAGAAAAATATTCTTGATTTTGTGGGATAATCCCTCCACCTAAGGGATTCATGGTAACAACTCCAAGTCCTGCTTCATGGGCTGCTTGTATACCTTCTTGGCGGTAAGGAAAGTTTAATATGTTATAACCGAGGGTAATTCCTTCAAAGTAACCATCTTTTGCTATGGTTGCAATCTCTTTTCCTGTTGCATGGGTAGAGATTACAATATGATCAATAAGCCCCTCTTCTTTTGCTTTTAAGGCTCCCCAATAAGGGCCTCCCTTAGCAATAACCCTGTGGTAATGATCCATATCCATAACACACCACATATGATAAAAGTTAATCTTTTCTATACCCATACATTTAAGAGAATTTTCAATACGCCTTCGCACTGAATCCCCATCAGGGTCATCTCCTATGGAACTTTTAGTTGATACATAATATGGATTAGGCATGTTTTTAAAAGCCTCACCAAAAATAGCTTCACTACGGTCCCCGCAGTAGCCTGGTGCTGTATCAAAATAGTTAATGCCTAGGCTACTTCCATGGCGTACAACTTTAGCCCCTTCTTCTATAGAGCATTGATCATCAAAACGCATTCCGCCAAAACCTATGGCTGATACCTTTTTGCCTGTCTTTCCATATTCTTTATAGATCATAAGCAATAGCTTCGATTTCAAGTTTTGCATCTTTAGGAAGTCTAGCAACTTCTACTGCACTTCTAGCTGGATAATCATTTGTAAAATATTCTTTATAAATATCATTCACTTGCACAAAATCATTCATATCTGACAGAAATACTAATGTTTTTACGACATTGCCCATGCTTGTCCCTGCTGCTTCTAAGACAGCTTTTAGATTTTTAAATACTAAGTGAGCTTGGGATACTAAGTCTTCTGGCATTTCTCCTGTTTCTGGATCAATCCCTAATTGACCTGATGTGTATATCATTCCATTTACCTTTATCGCTTGTGAATAAGGACCAATTGCTCCTGGTGCCTTGTCTGTTTTAATTATTATTTTTTCCATTTTGTCCTCCTTGATGTTTTGTCTTTTATAAGTCCTTTCTATTATTTTACCCCAAAAACCCCCTAATAACAAGTTATTGGGGGGAGTTTTTAGATTCTTATTAACTTAACTAAGGCTAGTGATATTAAAATTGCACCACTGACCCATGACATATTTATTTTGATATTCTGTGCCAGTCGTCGCCCTAGCCAAAGACCTATCCATATGGCTAGCATATGAAATGCTAATGAAAACAGCAAAATCTGGCTATAGTTAATATTGCCTAAGGCACTTCCGAACCCCGCTGCCAGCCCATCTATAGAAAGAGCAACTGCAAGAGC
>CAYRAL010000060.1:0-6710 GCA_964422235.1 uncultured Candidatus Epulonipiscium sp.
CTCTCATCTGCACAAGGTGAGGCGGCTGTATGTATATGAAAATCATAGGCAACTCTCATATCCCCTTCCCAGCACACAAGCTAGCTATTTCATAGGCTGGTTTATGTGTCGTGAATATTGCTATCCCCTCCTCCTGGGCTTTTTGAATGACTTCTTTATCTACTTCACTCCCTTCTACAATAATAATTGCTGGAATACCAATTAAAGAAGCCACAGCAATAACGTTTATATGGCTCTGAATTGTAATCCACACATTACCTGATTCTGCCTTAGACATTACCCAACTTAATAAATCTCCACAGTACACGCCCTTAATAAGATTATTACCTGTTTCAATGCTAGTTTCTAACTGTACCGGAAGTAATTCTAACAGTTCTTTTGCAAGTCTAAAATCTTTTTCTTCCATCCTAGGCCTCCTCCTTTTTACCTTGTGTAGGTGCTACTTTGTGTGTTAATTCAAGCATATCTTCTGAAAGTTCTTTAATACGTCTTCTCAACATAAAAACACATTCTTCCACCTTGGCTGTCCCTCTTACAACATCTTCTGCAAAAGAGCTACAAGTTGGAGAGCCACATGAACCACAATCAATTTGAGGTAACTGGGCATAAAGTGTGGTGATTTTTTCCATCATTTTAAGAGCTGTACCCATATCTTCATCTAATGAAAAAACTGGCCTAGATTCAATATCTTCTTCCCATCGTTTTTGTATTCCATTATATAACTCTAGGTGTTTTTCTCCCTCAATTTTCTTAGGACTATTTTCCATTATTTTTTTAAGATAATTTTTGGCTACAAATGGATTTACAACGGTTAAAGGACCACCCAAGCATCCACCTATGCAGGCTAATCCTTCTATGTAATCCACATCTGTAAGGCTACCATCCTCCACTTTTTCAAGTATGCTAATAACACTATCCATACCATCTACTACAATATGATTTTTTAAACTTGAACTAGATGAGACCCCACCCTTAATGGCCCACTGAACCCCTTTTTCAGTACTGGTTTGTGATAGGGTAGGATTTTTAGTTTTCTTAGCTATTTTGAGAACTTCCATATATATTTCTTTTATTGAAAAAACACCATCTACTTCTGATTTTTCAAACCCTTTAGGTCTTCGCACATCTGTGGCTTTAGCTGCGCATGGACTAATAAAAAATACACCTATATCCTCTTTAGGAATTCCTTGCTTAATATGCTTTTCCTTAGCATATCTTGCAGCTAGCTCCATAGGAGAAATAATGGGCAATACTTGATTAATAAGAGATGGAAATCTTCTTTGTATTAATCTAATAATAACTGGACAAGCTGATGATATAGCTGGAAGCTGAAACTCATTATTCCTGATATAATCTTCTGTTGCATCAGAAATCACTTCTGCTGCCTGGGCTACTTCTACAACATCATCAAAACCCATTATGTCTAAATAGGTCATGACCAAACTGGCATCCTTAACCTTTTTAAACTGGGCATAAAAAGTTGGGGCTGGAATTGCTATTTTAAAAGGGTAATGATTCATCATTTCGATAGGATCTGTTATTGCCTTTTTTGCACCATGAGTACATACCCTAATACAAATTCCACAATCAATACATCTCTCATCTATAATTTCGGCCTTGGAGTTTCGTACTCTAATAGCCTCTGTAGGGCACCTTTTAATGCAATCTGTGCACCCTATACATTTGTCTTGCCTTAGTGTAACGGAGTGATTGTGTTGCATTTTTTCACCTTCTTATTTTATAATCGTACAACGATCTCTACTGTTGTTCCTTTACCAATTTCAGATTTAACACTTAAATTATCACTATATCTCTTAATATTAGGTAGTCCCATTCCAGCCCCAAACCCAAGTTCACGAACTTCATTTGATGCTGTTGTATACCCTTCTTGCATGGCAAGATCAATATCTGGAATGCCAGGTCCTTTATCAGTTAAAGTAAGCTTTACCTTTTCTGGGGTAATATCCACTATAATTTCACCGCCACCACCGTGAATGACCATATTAATTTCAGCTTCATACATAGAAATGGCTATTCTTCTAATGATATCTGCAGAAATACCTAATTGCCGAAGTGCCTTCTTTACTTGCCCTGATGCCTCCCCTGCTAACAGAAAATTATTCCCATCTACTTCAAAATTAAGTTTCATCTTCTTGGTCCTCATAATGCAGTCCATTTTTGTACAATAACCCGCATGCAATATACATGGGTTGCTCTGTGGTAAGAATAATCATATTTTTGCTTTTAGCTAGTTCTATTACATCTTCTGTTGGGTTTTTCCCTCTTACAAATACAATTGCTTTTATGTCCATCATTTCTGCTGTTCTAATGACTTGTGGATTAACAAGACCTGTTAAAAGTACAACTCTCTCCTTTACAAAAGCTAAAACATCACTCATTAAGTCACTACCACAAGCTATAAACACTTCTGTGTCTTTCAGGTCTCCCCCAACCCAAATCTTTGCATCTAATATTTCTTGAAGCTCACTTATCTTCATAAAACACCTCACTTTCTAATTAATTAACAACATAATTCTATTATACCAAACTTCCCTTAGTAATAACACCTATATTACACGCAAAAAAAGATGCTCTCTTGAGCATCTTTTTTATTTCTTATAATCTAAACTTTTGCTGTGAAGCCTTTAATTCTTCTACTCCCTTTAGAAGCACATTAGACATGTTTGCAATACTTTCTGCCGCTGTACTTTACTCAGCACTTGTAGCAAATACTTCTTCTGCTGCTGACGCTGAATGTCCAATAATATCACTAATTTCTGATATTGCTAGGACTGTATCATCTTTGTGTCTGGTTATTTCTCCAAACAAGTTACGCAGTTCATCTAATTGTGTTACAACCTTTTCCATTTCCTCATGGATTCTCTCAAAGGCCTCATTTGTATTGTCTACGATAGGTCTTTGCATTGCAATTAGATTAGTCGCCTCACGGGCCCCCTGGATACTTGTATCTTTTTTCTTCATGATAGAAACAATAATTTGTTCAATTCTTGTTGTGGCTTCCTTGGATTGGTTAGCTAGCTTACGTATTTCATCTGCTACAACACCAAATCCACGTCCTGCCTCACCAGCCCTTGCTGCTTCTATGGTTGCGTTAAGTGCTAACAAGTTAGTTTGCTCACTAATACTTTGAATCATACCAATAACGTTCGTAATTTGACTTGCTTCATCACCAAGCTCTTCAATATGTTTTTCAATCTCTGAAGATATTTGAATGGTTTTTTCTGACTGAGTTGTTAACTCTTCCATTGTAGACACAGTATCATTACTGACTCTCATTGTGGTATTAGCTACTTCTTGAACATCATGAACCTTTTGAGTTGCAAGGTTTATGTTTTCTGATAAGTTATCCATCATTTGAGAAGATTGTATAATCTGAACGGTTTGACTCTCTGTTCCAGTGGCAATACTTTCAATAGCCTGTGTAATTTGATTAGATGATGTAGCTGTTGATTCTGCCACAACTTGTAGGTTTCCTGTATTAGCCTCTATGGTTTCCGCAACAGTTTTAGTGTCTAATACAAGGGATTTTATGTTACTAATCATCTGATTAAAACTTCTAACTAACCTTCCTATTTCATTATTTGAATTAAAGGTATATTCTACTGCTAAATTACCTGTTTCGGCTTCTGCCATTACATTGGAGAGCCTGTTAATGGGTCTTGAAATACTTGTTGCAACAATAAATCCTATTATAAGTGCTAATAAAATACAGATAACCGCCACCATAAGTGTTGTATTTTTTGCTTGTATGACATCTTGCATGAGTATATCTAAAGGCGCATTATACACTGCTTTCCACCCATTTTCAAAGGTATAAAAACTAACAAGCTTTCCACTATGTACAAAGGTATCATTTGATTTCTCTCCATAAAGTTGGTCCTCATAATCAACTTCTAGTTCGCCACCAATATCTTCTTGATTAGGAGCTAAAATAATATTTTTATCAGCATCTGTTATATAAAGTTCTGATACACCTTCTATACTAAAAACATCTATTAAATCTTGTACTTGTTTCATATCAAGAGAAGCCAGAATGACCCCCTCTGTACCTTTATAATATGATGTATATTGCCAGCCAAGATATATTCCTTTTGTATCCTCACCTACTGAACTAAACCAAATTGGTCCTGAATCTTCCCTCATATCTGCTACCACTTGAGATTCAAAAAACTCTTTGGCTGATAGTGCTTCTACTTGAGCTTTGGCGGCATTAAATCGATCTTTATAATACACCCGATCTATATTATTTGTTACAATAATACCATTTAACATATTATTCGTATTTAACAAGGTTTGTATCTCACCTTGAATGTCCAAATCTCTTATAGAATTTAAATACTGTTCTGGACCATCTGGTTCTATTGTTGATTTTTGTAGTTTGTCGTTTAGCATATACTGGGTAATTGTATTTCTTGATTGGTCAATTATGCCATCAAATGAGTGGCCAAATTGCCGGATCATGCTATCTGAGTATGATCCTACTGAATTTTCTATGGCTTTTGTATTGGCATCGGCTGACAAAATACTAACGATAATAACTGGAAGAGATGCAAAAATAACTAAACTTCCAATTAGCTTATACTGCAGGGATATAGATTTCTTCACCTTATTAGACTTTTTATATTGGCCACTTTTTATCTTATTTGTTTTTGCTTTTTTACCCAATTTAGGTACTTTAGCTACTTTGGATATTTTTGGTATTTTTGGTACTTTCTTTACCCTAGGTAGTTTAATAGTTTTAGGCTTTTTTTCTTTCATTTTCTTAAATATATTTAACATTACTTTCCTCCCCCCTTAAATGTTTATATAATTGACGCAAAGTCTTATTATCTATATGATACGATACTTTTTTGTCTTTTACAACATAGTAATTGCCTTTTTATATTCAATTATGATGATTATTACATTAAATAAAAAACTGTCCTACCTTTTGGGTGGAACAGTCTAGAGCTCAATGGTATTTTAATCTATACAAATATTTATACTGCTGGTACAAACATTGGTTGTGGTTGTGCTTCATATACAAATTGAAGCATTAAAGCGACACTATTGGTTATTGCCCTCATAATGTCTATGCTGATCATTTCCTTCCAATCAGTCTTACTGCTCATTACTGCTTTATAATCATCACTCTCTTTTAGCATATATTCTAAAGCCGTATTGTGTCTGAGTTTTTTGTACTTTTCTAAAACAATCTCAATGATATCAATGGGTAATGGTATAGCTACCATTTCGTCTTGAAGCAAATGCTCATATTGAACATGGTTTTTAAGGTCTGTTACATAAAAATTGTGAGCAAAACAAAATGAATCTGCCACATAATGGCTATATGAACCAAGCATGTAGGATAAGAAGGCATTACTTCTATTGCCATTCTCGAATTTCCCTAACATACGATCATACTCTATCCCAGCTAATGTTGGGGTATGGAGTTTAATTCTGCGGTTAAGTGCTATATCAGGCGCACATGCCCCTATTTTCACTAATTTATGATTAAAAGATATACCTGTTATCTCTTCAACTAACATAATTGCTGTTTCTGCAATATATCGATGTGTTTTTAACCTCACTAGATCCCCCCTATGATGATAATAATCGGTTTTTCAAACCCATACTAGTTATTATATACTTTTTTTCCTCTTTCGTCTATGATTTTATACTAGGAATTTATGTTATATTGTAATAAAACTTATAAGAGAACTATTATTGTACAATTAAAAAAGTACAATACCTTAGCAAAATTGCTTATAGGTATCATACTCTTTTAATTGTATCAATGGATAATTTTAGATTTTTGTTGGAAATTTATATATGTCTATTATTTTTCAACAAAATTACTTTCTATTTTGCTTACAATCTTCATTGTTTGTATTTTGGATATTTTTATTATTCTGTTTGTTAACTTCTTGCCCAATTTCCATATTAGATAAGTTATTTGTTTCATTCTTATTTTGTCTATTTTTATTATTGTTTTTATTATTATTTCTATTATTATTCATTACTAATACCTCCTTTCGTATCGTTACAAAATTTAGTATTAGCAAAAAGAATATTTTTTATTCATTTAAATTAAAGTTTTCATAAAACACGATAGACCTGAGATACTTCATCCTTATTTGCAACGCTTACCTGTATATCTCGCCCTACTTCTATCCCATTACTTTGTAGTTTGTTTTTAGTTGTTATATAGGCTAGGTCTGGAAAATTATTTTCTCTACTTAAATGGCCCAGTATAACATGCTCAAGGTTTTCATGATAAACACCTAATAAGGCTTTGGCCGCTAACTCATTGCTCAAATGTCCATTTTCACTTAAAATTCTTTGTTTTAAGTAGTAAGGATATCCCCCCGCTTGTAACATGCCTACGTCATGATTAGACTCTAGTAATATTAGATGAGAGTTTTTTAACGCCTCTATAATTATCTCATCAACATGTCCCAGGTCTGTTGCAATACTCATCTTTTTTTGCTCATAACAAAAAGTATACCCTACTGGGTCTGCTGCGTCATGGTAAATAGAATAAGGCATTATTTGAAGTCCACTAAAGTTCATCGGTTTTCCTTTATCTACAATTCTAACGTTATCTGGAGAAACTTTGCCTATTTTTTCCTCTCCTAGTATGACATCCCATGTCCCTTGGGTAGCATAAATAGGCCAGTTATATTTTCGTGATATAATGCCGGCTCCTT
>CAYRAL010000061.1:0-6695 GCA_964422235.1 uncultured Candidatus Epulonipiscium sp.
TTTATCAGCGAGTATTGATAATTCGTCGTCATTGTAAAGACTAAGTGCACTTTCCTACAGAAACCACTAGTGGCTCCTGAGCATCAATATTTTTGGTAACGATCCCTTGAAGATCTGTAACAAAAATACAGGCTGGATGAATAGTGTCCCCGGCAAGATGTGGAACTGATCCATGACCTGATACGCCTTCAAAGTTGACATAAATAGTATCACAGCCTGCCATTCTATATCCTGAAGTAATATCTACAAATCCTGTCTCTAATCCTGGCATCCCATGCATACCAAAACAAGTATCTACGCCATCTATTTCACCTGCTTCTATTATTTTTTTAGCTCCCGAAAATGTTTCTTCACCTTCTTGAAAGAAAAATCTCACCTCACCATTTATTTCATCTTTCATTTCAGATAAAATTTTTGCGGCACCCAAAAGCATAGCAGTATGAGCATCGTGACCGCAAGCATGCATTAATCCAGGGGTTTTAGATTTAAATTCAACATCTGCTTCCTCTTTTATTGGAAGGGCATCTATATCTGCTCTTAAAGCGATAGTTTTTCCACTCCTTTCCCCTTTTAATGTAGCTATTAATGAAGTGTTACCCGCTTTCCTATATGGTCTTGTTAATAACTTCCTCAAAATCCTTCATAAAGCTAATTTGTGGCCAATCACCGTTAGGATTGTTACGACCATTTGTCTGCGGCTCTCCTGGAGTAGAACGCCCATTACGAATATGGCCTTCTAAGCTAGCTTGTAAATCTGCAACAATTTCAGGATATTTCTCAATTACATTATTCTTTTCTTCAATATCATCTCTTAAATCGTATAATTGATATGGTTTATATTTCCCTTCACTTGGTTTAGCAAGGATTGTCTTAACATCTACCCCATTATCTTCTACTAGTATTAATTTCCAAAAGTCTTTTCGAATGGAGAAACCACCATTGGCAGAAGAATGTATGATATCCTTACGCACTGAAGTATTATTACCCTGCCATAGAGTAAGGTTTGACATAGAGTCTTCTGCTACATTATCTGCAAGTTGTACGCCTATAAGATCAGCTAATGTTCTATAAAAGTCCGAATGACATACCATTTGTTCAGATATAGAACCCTCTTTAATAATTCTTGGGTAACTGACAATTGTTGCTTCTCGGTGTCCACCTTCCCAAATATCAAATTTATTTCCTCTAAAGTGGTAGTTAGGATTATGACCTCTTTCTATCAAACCTGCGAAATCCGCAACACCAGATGCTCCATTATCACTCGTAAATATAATGACAGTATCTTCAAAGACCTCTTTATCTTTTAATTTATTTACAATTTGACCCACATAAGAATCTAGCTGTAAAACAAAATCTCCATAGACACCAATTCCCGATTTTCCTTGATATTCCTCATCTGGTATTAATGGTCCATGTACCATATGAGTAGGATAGTATAAGAAAAATGGCTCTTCTTTTTCTGTAAATTGATCGATTAATCCCAATACCTTTGCTTGCATGTCTCTACATACATTCTGATGCTTAAAACCAGGAGCTATTGGCCCAACCTCCCATTTTTGCTGTTGGGAGGCACCAGTTCTATCAAGATTATGTTCTCCCGTAATCCTAGTTGGCTCAGCCAATGCATGATCATTTTCAATATATACAAAAGGTGGCTGATCTAAAGATGCTGCTGTTCCAAAGAAGTAATCAAAGCCCAATTGATTTGGTCCAAAAGTAATTGGTTTTGTGTAGTCAATATCTAATCCATTTGGCTCAAACCAACCCTTTGTAATGTCAAATACCTTATTACGCCCATGACGAATGTCAGGTACCTTGAATTCCTTTTCATCTAATCCATATTTCTCAAATTCGCATTTATCTTTGAGCTGCCAGTCTAAACCCAAATGCCACTTACCAACTGCTGCAGTATTATATCCATTCTCCTTAAACATATGGGCTAATGTTTTACGCTCATATTCGATTAGTGCTTCAGCATCTCCAGGTAATACATAACTCTTTAAACGGGAACGCCAATTATAACGGCCGGTTAACACCCCATAGCGAGATGGTGTACAAACTGCAGATGTGGCATGAGAATCAGTAAATCGCATTCCGCGACCTGCTAGATAATCAATGTTTTCTGTATGAATTTTGGATTCTTGGTTAAAGCAAGAAACATCTCCATAACCTAAATCATCTACTAATATTAAAATTACATTGGGTTTCCTCATATTCAAACTCCCTCCTAATTTCTTCTATATTCATCCATATCTATAAGATAAGCATCTTGCCTGCTTTTTATTCTCTCAATAAATTGTGTTTCTTGCTTTCTAAGTACAAATATTACTTTCTTTTGATTTAAGCATTCCATGATAAGCCTTTGATAATTTGGGGCCTTATCTTCTAAAAAACCTATTTCATCTATAACAATTGTCTCTAGGTCCGATTCTATGCACTGTTTTAAAATACTGACGCCAAAGGTCTCGAATGTTTCACAAATTGGAATAAGAGATGTATTAGAATCATTTCTTCTTGCAATGATTTGAGTAACAGCTGGTTTTTTGAAATCACTAAGAACCACATATTTAGGTGGAATCTGATTATCTCTTACCACATCCGTTATAATACCACCAACGCTACTTTTTTCTTTTAGAATTGCATTGAGTATTGTTGTTTTTCCCGACTTTTTACTACCTGTAATAAAAAGATGTCTTTTTTTACTTTGTTCAAAGCACCGTATAACAAGACTTTCTAATTTTATTATTTCTTTATTGCTTACTTTCATCTCTCTTTCACCTATCCTACTTCTAATCATAATAGACAAAAAACCTTTGCTTAATATTCATAACTTTTATATCACCATATATATCTGATAATTTTTTCTCTATAGAACTTACATCTTCTCTCGCCATGTCTATTTCAGAAATCTTTCCATCCTTTAGCATGATAATATAATCACAATAGTTTAGAGCATATTCAGGATGGTGCATAGAGATTATACAACCTTTATTATACTCACGAGATATATCCCTTATTTTTTTCATAAACTTATTTTTGTTAATAAAATCTAGGCTACTTTCTGGCTCATCTAACACCATATACTTTCCATTTTGTAGCAAAGCCCGGGCAATCATCACCATTTGCTTTTGACCACCACTTAAGAGTTGATAATTTTTATTGGCTAGTTCTTCTATCCCAAAGGCCTCTAAGGAACGGTATGCTTCTTTTATATGTCTCCTCTTTGGTGTTTCAAACATTTTAAGGTATGGCGTAATCCCCATTAAAACAATGTCTAGCACAGATATATCAAATATAATATCACTATATTGAGGCACATAACTAATTAGTTTAGCCCTTTCTTTCTCTTTTAACTTAAGTATATCTATATGATTTACGTAAATACTTCCTAAATTAGCCTTTATGATTCCTATTATCATCTTAAATAGTGTTGTTTTTCCTGATCCATTAAGGCCCAAAAGAGCATAGGTCTTACCTTTTTCTATTGTAAAGCTAATATTATCCAGCCTAAATCCATCCGGATATCCACCTGAAATCTTGCTTAGCTTCATATTACCTCACCCTACCTAAGTTTTTGCTTATTAATAAAAATGCTAAATAAGGAGCACCAATTAGCGAAGTAATAATACTAATAGGAAGTTCTGAATGCAGAAGACTCCTCGCAATACAATCTGAAACTATCATTAAGATAGCACCTAATAAGCCACTGAATATATTGGTTTTAAAGTCATTCTTTTTTAAAATACTTCTCGCCATATGAGGTGGAATTAAGGCTACAAAGCTAATCAATCCAGTGACACTAATAATACTTGCAACAATTAAAGTAGAAAACAATAATATTAAATATCTGCTACGTTCTACAGGAACACCTAATGCCCTTACTTCATCATCATTGAGAGATAGTATATTAATGGTCCATCTAAATAAGAATATACCTACAACACCAATTAAAAACATAGGAAGCACCATACCTAATTTCTTAGATGTGATACTCCCAAAACTACCCATAGTCCAAAACTCTATTGCTCCTAAAGTATTTTCAGGATCTGAAAAATATTTCAAAGTCATAATAATTCCATTACTTATTGCGCTAATAATAATACCTGATAGTACATATGTCTGTACATCCCTAGTGTCTGATAGTTTAACAAGACCAATAACTAATGCCATTGCAAAAAGCCCACCACTGAAAGCCCCAAATGCTACTGCAACTGTATTGCCTGAAAAAAATACAATACTAATTGCAGCACCAACATTAGCTCCTGAAGTAACACCTATAATATCTGGAGATGCTAAGGGATTTTTAAATATACTTTGAAACACACTTCCAGCCATCCCTAGCCCCATCCCAGCTAGAACGACCATAATACTTCTTGGCAATCTAAGCTTATAAAATACATTATATGCCATGGGATCCTCATGCTTTTTGCTTATAACCTGGTATATATCGTCTAGGGATAATTGGTATTTTCCTATCCCTATGGATACAAGAAATAGCACCATTATACTAATGATAGATAAGATTATTAATATTTTAGACTTGGAAATATTCTCCTTTGAATCCATCATTTTGCACTCAATTCCTCTTTATTAGCTGTAAAGTTATAAAATTGCTGATAAAAATCACTAGCATCATCTGCAAATTGCTCATTTGTATATTTTTCTGGATAAAGTACATTTGTAAGCCATGCCTTACCTAGTATACTTGAAGGCACTGGTGAATCCCATGCTTCAAATTGACTTGGCATGACATACACTTTATCATTTTCAATGGCTGATAGACCTGCTAAGTTAGCATCATTCATAATGTCTTCTTTGCTATATTTAGCTTCAGCTACTACGATAATATAATCTGGGTTATATTCTACCAATTGCTCATATGAAATTTCTGCCCAGTATGAATCGTCAATGTCGCCAGCTACGTTAGTTCCACCAGCTATCTCAATCAGGTCATTTTGATACATTTTAGCTGTAGCTGTTGATAATAAACTACTATTTCCTGCTAAATATACTGTTGGTTTTTCACTTTCATCACCATAAGCATTTTTTAATTCTGTTTCTTTTGTATGATAGTAGTCAAAAAGTTCCTGACCTGTATCTACTCCTGTAAGTGTAGCAATCATGGTAATCATTTCTTCTAATAATACTTGATTTTCTGGGTTAACGCCTATAACTGTAAGACCCATATCTTCAAGAGTTTGTATTTGGTCTTTTAACCTCATAGGAAGGATGACCAAATCTGGCTTAAGTGCTATACACCCTTCTAAGTCAAATTCTTTAGCTGTTCCCACATTAGGTAGTTCTAATAATTGCGGTGCTGCCAATGAATAAATCGGCCTTGAATCCGCTTTTGCCTCTATCCCTACTAATTTATCTTCTAAGCCTAGGGCCACAACAGCTGATGTGGATATATAGTAGCCACTTACGATTTTCTCAGGCACTTCTGTCACGGTTACGGTTCTGCCTAAGTGATCCACGACAGTCATTTCTGTCTCTTGGGCAACTTCTTCTGGCTGATCTGTTTCTTGCTCTTGATCAACCTGGACCTCATCTTGTACCGGTGGTGCCACCTCTTGGTTTTTAGGTGACCCACAACCTACCGCTATAAAAATAATGGATGTTATTAATAGTAGTAATATTGATATTCTTTTTTTCATTTTGTTTCTCCTCTTTTATATTTGCCACTATATCAATCTGATATAGTGGCTTTCATTGATATTAATTTTTCATAATCTTGGATTGTATCTATATCCATGTGCTCATACTTGGTTGAAATAGTCACTCCTACAAGCTTATCTTTGTTCTGATTAATGACCACTTTACCACCCTGATCCCCCTCTAATCCCATAAGCTGATTTTTGAGGTGATATGGAAAGATGACTGGATTTCCTCTGCTGCCATTGTAGTATGGTAATACAATACCCATCCTATCTTGGGCAAACTGATCACATAGCTTGCCAATGGTTTGTAATTCAATAAAGGGTTGGTCAGCTACAAAAAACATGAACCCATCACAACTTTTCGCTTTTTTTAAACCATATTTTATGGATTCACTTTGCCCAATCTGATATCTTGTATTTTTAACTCCAATAAAACCTAAACTTTGGGCTCTTGCTAAAATATCATCATCTTTAGCCACAACAATAACTTCATAAAAATTATGTCCTTTGATGGTGTCTAATACATACTTATAGAGACTTCTATTATTTACTTTCATATGCAATTTGTCAACTGACATTCTTTTTGACATACCCGACGCCATTACAATTGCAGTTATTTTCATTTTTTTGCTTTTCTATAGGCTGTGTCTTCTAAAGGTAATGATGTTCTAAACTTTCCATCCTTTTTAAAGTATGCGTTTTGAACAGCAGCCGCTGCTGGAATTGCAGCAATTTCCCCAATTCCTTTTGCACCAAAGGCTAATTCTTCTTTATTCTTTTCTATTAATATGGTTTCAATCTCCGGCGTTTGGGTGGATCTAAAAAGTCCTAGGGTACCAAACTTCACTTGAGGCACGCCATCTTTTAGGGGGAAGTGTTCTGTTAGACCATAGCCTAAGCTCATAACAACTCCTCCTTCAACTTGCCCCTCTGCTCCTGCTGGGTTAATGGCACGTCCAATATCATGGGCTGCTATTACTTTTTCAACAATTCCTTCACTGTTTAAGATGACCATTTGTGTTGCATAGCCATATG
>CAYRAL010000062.1:0-6587 GCA_964422235.1 uncultured Candidatus Epulonipiscium sp.
GGGTATTATCATGATATTGGTAAATTAGGCTATGTCAACTATTATAAAGAAAATCAAATTGGTGAGAATCCACACGATACTCTAGAATCTAACCTAAGTGCCCAGATTATACTGAGCCATGTTACACGGGGGATAGAGCTAGCAGATCAATATAAACTTCCAAAGTGTGTAAAAGATATTATAGCCCAGCATCATGGTACAACATGTGCCCAGTATTTTTATGTAAAGGCCAGTAACGAATCAAATGGAGAAGAAGTAAAAGAAGAAGATTATCAATATAGGGGGCCAAAACCACAGACAAAAGAAGCAGCAATCGTCATGCTTGCAGACGTAGTAGAAGCAACAACTCGTGCTATGATGCCACTGAAAAATAAAGATGAAAGTATCGAGAAAATTGTAGCAAAAATGGTAAGGATAAAATTAGAAGACGGGCAACTGGATGAGAGTGAATTGATGCTTAAGGATGTGGAAAGAATAATAGGAGCCTTTAATAGACTCTTAGTGGGAATGTACCACGAGAGAATTACTTACCCAACAAAAAAAGAGGTGTAGATTATGAATGTACTAATAGATGATATGAATGATTGGCTAACAAAACATCCAAACATGTTAGAGATCATACATGAGGTTATTAAAACTTCCTTAGAAGAAGAAGAGTTTCCTATAGATGTAGAAGTAAGTATTACCCTTACAGATAATCAAGCAATCAAACAGCTAAATGCTGATCACCGAAATACAGATCAGATAACAGATGTTATTTCATTCCCACAAATAGACTGGGCAGATGGTCCTATTGATCCTAATGACTATAGGAATACACCACAGGCAGATATTATTTTAGGTGATATTGTCATTTCCACACAACGATTAACTGAGCAGGCTAAAGCGTATAATCATTCCCTAGAAAGAGAGCTAGGATTTTTAGTTGCCCATAGTATGTTTCACCTGTTAGGATATGACCATATAGACCAAGAAGAAGAGCAAGCAATGATTAATAAACAAGAAAAGATACTAGGAAAGTTGGGGCTTGTAAGATGAGATTTAAAAACCAATCATTTGCTCAAAGTATATCTCATGCATTAAGAGGGATCAGGCTCTCTATAGGATCCGAAAGAAATATAAAAATGCAACTCAGCATAATGGTATTATTAATGGCTCTGGGATTTCTTTTAAAGTTCTCTAGTATAGAGTGGGCAATCATTATTCTGACCAGTGTGGTTGTGCTTTCGGTGGAGATGATTAATACGGCCATAGAGATTACAGTTGATATGGTTTGTAAAGGAGAATATCATTCCCTAGCTAAAAATGCAAAGGATATTGCAGCAGGAGCAGTTTTAATGATTTCATTAGGTTCGGTGGTTATTGGAAGTATTATCATACTTCCTAAAATAATTAATCTAATTAAATGATTTAATGGTATAATGTATGGTAATGAAAGGGGTAATCTGATGGATTATTTAAATTTAATTAAAGAAGCTAGAATTGCAATGGAAAACTCATACTCACCTTACTCAAAATTTGCAGTAGGCGCCGCCCTATTAACTAAGGATGGCACCATATATAGAGGTTGTAATGTTGAAAACGCGTCTTACGGCGCAAGTAACTGTGCTGAGCGTACGGCCTTATTTACAGCTATAGCGAATGGGGAAAAAGAATTTGAAGCCATAGCTGTGGTGGGTAGCTCAGGAGATTTTACATACCCATGTGGGATATGCAGGCAAGTAATAGCTGAGTTTATGCCAGAAGGAAAACTAATCTTTTCAAATAATGAAAACCAATATAAAGAATATACATTAGATGAAATCTTACCACACTCATTTACTAAAAAAGATCTTAAATAATAACAATCAGGAGGAAAACATATTGGAAAAAGCATTTCGATCAGGGTTCATCACATTAATTGGGAGAACCAACGTCGGTAAGTCAACACTTATGAATCGTTTTGTCGGGGAAAAGATTGCCATCACATCTAATAAACCACAAACCACCAGAAATCGTATTCAAAGTGTTTTAACAAAAGATGATTTTCAAGCAGTTTTTATAGATACACCAGGTATTCACAAGCCACAAAATAAACTGGGTGAATATATGGTTAAAACAGCAAAAACAACACTAGGAGAAGTGGATCTTATCCTGTTTTTAGTGGAACCAGGCCATAAAGTGGGAGAAGGAGATAGGCAAATTATAGAAAGCTTAAAGCATATTTCAACACCTACTCTATTAGTCATTAATAAAATTGATTCTATCTCGAGAGAAGAAGTTGCAAAGCTTATAGATATGTATAAAGACTTGCACACATTCGATGAGATCATTCCTGTTTCAGCTTTTGAGGGAACTAATATTGAGCGTCTCATGGAATTGATAAAAGACAGGTTGCCTGAAGGACCACAATATTTCCCCGATGATATGATAACAGATCAGCCAGAGCGTCAACTAGTAGCAGAGCTTATTAGGGAAAAATCTCTCTATATGCTGCAGCAAGAAATTCCTCATGGTATTGCAGTTGAGATTGATCAAATGAGAAAACGAGATGATTCAGAGATCATTGATATTGATGCAACCATCGTTTGCGAAAGAAATTCACATAAAGGAATTATTATCGGTAAAAAAGGAGCCATGCTAAAAGACATTGGTACTCAATCAAGATATGATATTGAACGTTTATTAGGTTCTAAAGTATATTTGCAACTGTGGGTTAAGGTTAAGAAAAACTGGAGAGATAGTGATTATTTATTAAAGAACTTTGGATTTAATTCTAGAGATATGGATTAATAATTTGTCAAGGTCTATGGCAATGGTATATTTTTAGTAGAATAATGAAATTATTTTTGAGCAATCTAATAGTATGATAAACTATTAGGGGGTTTTGACATGTATATTAAACAATTTTGGAGATGTTTTGAAGAAACTGGTAATGTAGAAACTTATCTAGACTTGAAAGAATATGAGAGGCTATATAAGGAACATATAAATTCAGTTATAAATTCAGTAGGGATACAAAATAATGAGACGATTAATCAAAGTAGCTTAGATGGGATGAAATAGTTGTGGCTATAATAAAAACTAAAGGTATTATAATGAAAGAATATACAGTAGGAGAAAGTGATAAGTTTATTGCTATATTTACAAAATCAAATGGAAAGCTTATGGTTAATGCACCTTATGCTAAAAGGCATAATCGTGGGTTAGCCAGTGGTACTCAGGTTTTTGTCTATGCACAATTTGTCATCCAAGAAACAAAGGGAAACTATAAACTTATTCAAGTAGATATGATAGAATCCTTTCATAATCTACGCAATGACTTATTAAGGTTATCTTATAGCGCATATGTACTAGAATTTGTAGATTTGACTATGGAGGTAAACTTATACTCTCCTGATGTCTTAAGGTTGATCGTTAGGACCCTTCAGGCCATGTGTAAGGATACCATAAAACCTAATCTAATCAGGCATATATTTGAGCTTAAGCATATGTGCCTTCTAGGTTTTATGCCTAATGTATTTTCTTGTAATATATGTGGCTTATCCTATGAAGGATCTACTGACCTTTATTTTGATATTAGTCAAGGTGGTATTGTATGTGCTAGTTGCTCTATGCCTAGTCCCTACCGCTATAGTATTTCAGAAGGTACTTTACATACCATGCAGTATATTATATCAACACATATTGATGGCCTATTTACATTTACTGTTTCAGATAAGGTCTTGTTTGAGTACAATAAGATTATATCAAAATACATATCTTATTATATTGATAAACAGTTTAAAACATTAAAGTTTATCGAAGATATTGAAACAATTTAAAAGGAAATTCAATTATGAGATGCGTGCATCTCTTTTTTTTGATAAAATGAAATCTATAAACAATATTATAAAATAGAGGTGTAATCGTGGGAAAAAAGGTATTACTTGTTGATGGCCATAGCATTGCCAATAGGGCATTTTATGGACTGCCATTACTAACCAATAAGGACGGAGAATATACCAATGCTGTATATGGTTTTTTAAATATCCTCATTAGTACAATTGAAGAAGAAAAGCCAGATTATATGGCTATTGCGTTTGATCTTAGTGGGCCAACCTTTAGGCATGAAAAGTACCCAGAATATAAGGGAACAAGAAAGGGTGCTCCTAAAGAATTTAGACCTCAGATACCACTCTTAAAAAAGGTCCTAGACACCATGAATATATGCCGTTTTGAAGAAGCTGGCTATGAGGCAGATGATATCCTTGGGACCTTGGCTAAAAAGTTAGAACAAGATGGTTTTGAACCCACAATTTTATCAGGCGATAGGGATCTTTTGCAAATTGCCACAGATAAAATAAAAATAAGAATCCCAAAAACAAAAAAAGGTGGCACAGAAATAGAAGAATATTATGCTACAGATGTAATGGAAAAATACGGTGTAACACCTATAGAATTCATAGATGTTAAAGGTTTAATGGGAGACTCATCAGACAACATTCCAGGGGTTCCAGGTGTAGGAGAAAAAACTGCCTTAAAATTAATTAAAGAATATAAGACCATGGAAAATCTCCTAGATAACATTTCTAACATTAAACAAAAAAAGCTTTCTGAGAATCTAGAAACCTACAAACAGCAGGCTATAGATAGTAAGATGTTAGTAACTATTATGACAGATATGGCCATAGATGTAAGGCCCGAGCAACTTGCCTATAGCCTAGTCTTATCACCAGAGAGTGTTGCTATATTTCAAGAGCTAGAATTTAAAAACCTATTAAACCGTTTGGAACATGATGGCAATGTTTATGAAGACGCCCAAAATACAAATATTGAAGTTGATTATAGGCTCATAGATAAGGAGAAAGACTTAAAATCCCTTGCAAATGACTTAGGCTCTGCAGAAAGATTTGCATACCTATGTGTCAATGAAAATGATGTCCTATGCGGCATTAGTATTTGTCATAGTGAAAGAAAAAGTTACTGGATTGAAGCAGGAGAAGATTTCTCCATCAAGACGATCATTGAGGTATTAAAGCCAATTCTAGAAAATAAAGAGATTAAGAAAATAGGGCATAATTTAAAAGATGACATGCATATATTTGCAAAAGAGGGCATTAATCTTAGGGGGATTGAATTCGACACCTTAATTGCAGCATATGTATTAAATCCCAATAGCGCTAGCTATGATATAGATGAACTAGGGCATATGTTTATATCTGAAACCCATGAAAGTGAAGAGTCCTTACTGGGCAAGGGTAAAAAAAGAAAAGCTATATTTGATTTAGAAGCAGAAAAACGAACATCATGGCTTGCTGCAAGAGCTAATATCATTTTTAGGGCACATCTAGAACTGGAAAAGCAATTAGAACAATCTCATCAAAAAGACTTATTTTATGAAATAGAAATGCCTTTAATAAGCGTTCTTTTTGATATGGAGCAGGCAGGTATCAAGATAGAGGAAGAGGAACTAGAGGAATACGGAAAAATTATATCACGAAAGATAGACATAATAACAAAGGAAATCTATGACTTTGCAGGGGAAGCCTTTAATATTAATTCACCTAAGCAGTTAGGGGTTATTTTGTTTGAAAAACTAGAAATACCTCCCCTTAAAAAGACTAAAACAGGATACTCAACATCTGCAGACGTACTAGAAAAGTTAGAAATGACCTATCCTATTGTAGGAAGAGTACTAGAATATAGGCATCTTAGCAAATTAAAATCCACCTATGTAGATGGATTATTTGCTGTTATTAATAAAGAGACGGGCAAAATCCATTCTACATTTAACCAAACCATTGCGGCCACTGGGCGTATTAGTTCTACAGAACCTAATCTTCAAAATATACCCATTAAATTAGAACTAGGCCGTAAGATTCGTAAGGTTTTTGTTCCAAGTAGTGATGATTATATTTTTGTGGATGCAGACTATTCCCAAATTGAACTGAGGGTATTAGCACATATTTCTGAGGACCCAACCCTAATAGATGCTTTTAATCATAATCAAGACATCCATAGGCTAACAGCCTCACAGGTCTTTAATCTTCCTTTTGAAGAAGTTAGTGATCATCAAAGAAATAATGCTAAAGCAGTTAACTTTGGTATTGTCTATGGCATAAGTGCCTTTAGCTTATCAGAGGATCTAAAAATAACACAAAAAGAAGCTAAAATGTATATAGAGGGGTATTTTGCAAAATATCCAAAAGTTAAAGAATACCTAGATAACATTGTTATTACAGCAAAAGAAAAGGGATATGTTGAAACGCTTTTTCAAAGAAGAAGGGCTATTCCAGAGATTAATGCAAGTAATTTTAATGTTAGAAGTTTTGGAGAGCGTATGGCTATGAATACACCTATACAAGGTACTGCAGCAGATATAATCAAAATAGCCATGATTAAAGTAGATCATGTTTTAAAACAAAACAATATGCGTTCTAAGCTTATTCTAACTGTTCATGATGAACTTTTAGTTGAAGCCCATAAAGAAGAGTTAGAAGAAGTAAAGGCAATCTTGAAACATGAAATGGAAAATGCAGCTCAGCTAAGTGTGCCAATTGATGTGGATTTAGCGATAGGTAGCACTTGGTATGACATGCAATAAAGGGGATCGAAGTTATGAAGGT
>CAYRAL010000063.1:0-6582 GCA_964422235.1 uncultured Candidatus Epulonipiscium sp.
ATGGATTTATGCCTATTAATGAACGATTGACTGAAGAAGAAGACTTACCATTTTAAATACTTGAAACAACAATTTAAGTAAATTTCAACTAAGGAGGGGAAATCATGGCATTTAATAAAAAACGCGGACGCAGAAGACGTAAAGTAAATCAATTTGCGGGCGAAAATATCAAAAAAATTAACTATAAAGACGTTAATATGCTAAAAAGATTTATCTCAGAGCGAGGCAAGATTCTTCCAAGAAGAATTACCGGAAACTCTGCTAAAGCACAACGTAAATTAACAATTGCTATTAAAAGAGCTAGACATTTAGCGCTTTTACCATATACACAAGAATAATAAGATATAAGAGCAAATAAACACACTAAAGAAAACACTGTATAGGTTAATCCTAATACAGTGTTTTCTTTAGCTACATATTGGGTTATCAACTAAAGGGTTTTGTGGTATACTAATACGATGATAGAGTGTTATATAGAGAATAATATATATAGTAGGGGGTCTTGAGGGGTATGATAGATCAAGAGGTTGACATAGCAGGAACATTAAAAGTAATAGAAAAATTAAAGAGTCAAATGTTAATGGACGTAGCGCAATTATTTACAGAACTAAATGAACCTAGTCATAATACCACCATAGAAAGAGGAGATTTACTAGCTGACATTATAATTCTATCTTATTTGCTTTCTAAAAAACTAGGGATTCCTTACCAACAGATAGATCGGCGAATCATTAATAAAACTAGGCTCGGATTAGTGGAGAGCAATAAAAATGACAGATGGCATAAAGACTTAGCTGATTTATTGCAGCACTTTGAATTACTAGAATAAGTAATAGGAGGTACATAATGCAATCAAAACAAAAAGAGATTATATGGATTAACATAGTAATTGCTTTTTATATATTAACAGGTTTTTTGGGTATATATGATATAAGTCAAATGATTAAGTGGCCTATATTTGCAATTCCAATGAGCCTACTTTTAATTAGGACAGGTCAAAAGGAAATAGTTGGGTTAGTAGGCGTTATGTTATCAGTTCTGGTCTCTTTTTTAAGTAGCGGTAAATTTAATCCAGTTGTAATTAGTACATTTTTATTATTTATATTAGCGCCGGCTTTTATTTTTGGAACACTATATATTGAAAAAACCAATATACCACGTATTATTATAGCTACGACCATAACTGTTTTCTTAAACGGAATTATATTTTTAACATTTAACAAATTATTAGGAGTAGATTATTTAGAACTTTATTTCCTAGGTTTGGATACCTTACAAGATATATGGAATGACTCTTTAACAGATCCTCAGATGCAACAACTTCTTCCAGAGGTAGAGAATGTTCATGAGATATATGCAAGGTTTATAGGAAAGATGATATTGCAGGCAAAAAGAACATATCCAGCTACTTTATTTACACTTAGTTTAATCACGAGCACAATTCACCTACTTGTTATTCAATTAATAACGCGTATTCGTAGGTGGGAGCGTCCAGCTATGAAGGAAATTTTAAATGTAGGATTATCTCCAGTAGCAGCTTGGGTGCTAGTAGGCTTATGGATTGTAGGTATGCAGGTGGGCAGTGTAGATAATACCATAACATTTGTAACGGAAAGTATGTTAGTTGTTTTATTTACAATGTTTAAGATTATAGGATTGATTTCACTGATTGTTATGGCAATGAAATTAGGTGCAAAAAAAATAACTCAAATCTTATTAATAGTGATTAGTTTATTTTGGCTTACCTTTAATCCGACCTTATTAGTTATAATAGGTTGCCTGGATTCTATGTTTAACTTTAGGAAAGTCAAAACATTACTATAGTGATATGTTAAGGAAAGGTTATGGGAAATATATGCAAAAGGTTAATAAACCATTTTTATATTTAGTATGGATTATACGGTTTATCCAAGCTAGTCTGGTTTGTGGTATGATTTATTCTATAGTTGTAATCAGTCATAATATAATACTAGGTATTGTAGGTATTATTTTGTTTGGGGCTATATTTATGAGTAGTTTTTATATATTAGCTAGAGCAGAGAAGAAGATTACAAAAAATATTAATGAACGACTTCTAACGATAGGAGAAGCAAGAAAAGAAGTATTTATAAGGTCACACTTACCCATGATTACAATGAATATGCAAGGGGAAATATGGTGGTATAATACTTCCTTTAAAAAAATGACAAAAGGTGAAAATATATTAGATACCAATATTAGAACCATTTTACCTGAAGTTCAAATTGAAGAGTTTCCTAAAGACAATACCATAATGGAAAAGGATATAAGTATAGATGGCAGTTCCTATACCATGTATTCAGAGCTTGCAAAATTAGGAGATGAAGACAGTAAGGATTACAATTATGTCATATATTTTATAGATAAAACAGAACTATTTCATTTAGAAAATCAAATAAAAAATAAAAGATGTATGATTGGCATTATATGTATTGACAATTATACAGAAATTGCACAAAATGTTGATGAGGTAAGGCGCCCTATGCTTACAGCCCTCATTGATCGAAAAGTTCATAGATGGTTACAAGATGAAGATGTCGTTATTAGAAAGTTTGAAAGAGATAAATATATGTTTATTTTTTCCTATGAATTATTGTCTAAAATAGAATCTACTAAGTTTGCGATCTTAGATGAGATGAGAAAGACTCAAATGGGAAACGAACTACCTATAACTATGAGCATTGGAATTGGTGAAAATATCAATTCATTAACAGGTTCTATGGATGAGGCTAGGGCAGCTCTTGATTTAGCTTTAGGCCGTGGAGGAGATCAAGCAGTTATAAAAAATCAAGACAAGTATACCTTTTATGGCGGTAAGACCAAAGAAGTAGAGAAAAGCACTCGGGTCAAGGCTCGTATGAAAGCTTATGCCTTTAAGGAGCTTATTGAACAATCAGACAGCATAATTATTATGGGGCATAAAAATGTGGATATGGACTGCTTAGGGGCTGCTATGGGCGTATATAGAGTAGCAGCTATGCTGGGTAAAGAGGCGAAGATAGTATTAGATGAGCCTACAATGGCCATCCAAATGTTATATAATCGTATTATAGAATCTAATGATTATAACCAGTTATTTATAAGCAGCCAAGAAGCTGAGCACCAGTTAGATGCTGAAACACTCCTAGTAATTGTAGATGTACACCGTGCAAACTATGTGGAAAATCCCAAGCTTCTTGAAATAGCTGAGAAAATTGTCGTATTTGATCACCATCGTAGAAGTGCAGATTATATTAATCATGCAGTACTGACCTATTATGAATCATATATTTCATCAACATGTGAAATGATAGCAGAAATACTACAGTATATCGGTGAAAAGGTAAAGCTTACGGCTATAGAGGCTGATGCCCTTCTTGCAGGTATTACAGTAGACACAAAAAACTTTATATTTAAAACGGGGGTACGTACATTTGAAGCCGCAGCGTTTTTAAGGCGAAATGGGGCAGATAGTACAAGGGTACGTATGTTCTTCCAAAGTGATATGGCGTCCTATAAGGCCAGAGCTATTGCCTTAAAGGATGCAGAAATTTATCAGGATACGATAGCCATTACCAATGTGGAATCAGCTGCAGAAGATGTATTTATCATAGCAGCGCAAACTGCAGATGAACTTCTTAATATTAGAGGAATAACAGCATCTTTTGCTATGGCAAAGGTAGATGATGTTATTTCTATAAGTGCCAGGTCCCATGGTGATATAAATGTACAGGTAATAATGGAAATGATTGGTGGAGGTGGTCACCAAACAGTAGCAGGTGTTCAACTTAAGGGAAATACCATAGAAGAAGCAAATGGTATAATCAAACAAGCCATTAATGAATATTTTGAGGAAGGTGAATAATTATGAAGGTAATTTTATTAGAAGATGTAAAAAAATTAGGTAAAAAAGGTGATTTAGTTGAGGTCAAGGATGGCTATGCAAAAAACTCCTTAATCCCAGCAGGACTTGCAACTGAGGCCACTAATACAGCAGTAAACCAAAGAAACTTAAAAGTACAAGCAACAAACCGTCGCAAAGAAGAAGAACTAGCAGAGGCTAAAAAGCTAGGGACAGAGTTAAATGAAAAAAAGGTGGAGATAGAAGTTAAAGTAGGGGAAAACGGAAAGTTATTTGGGTCTGTAACCAGTAAGGAAATAGCTGAGCAAGTTAAACAGCAATTAGGCCATGATGTAGATCGTAAAAAGATTACTTTAAAGGAGCCCATCAAAGCAGTGGGGACATATAATATTCCTGTTAAAATACATCCTAAAGTTACAGCGACAGTTATCGTTTCACTCATAGAACTAAAATAAAGTATTAGAAAGAGGAATACCATGGAAGAATCTGTTGTAACAAGGGTTCCACCACACAATATAGAAGCTGAGCAATCTGTCCTTGGTGCTATTATTATGGACAACGAAGCGGCAGGTATTGCTAGTGAGATTATTACAGCTGATGATTTTTATAGGCCAGATCACAGGCTTATTTATGATGGGATTATGGCATTATATGACAACACAGAACCTATTGATCTAGTAACCATTCAAAACAAATTAAATGAAAAGGGCGTACTAGAACAAGTAGGGGGAATTGGGTATATAACTCAATTAGCTGCATTTGTTCCGACATCAGCACATATAAAACAATATGCAAAAATTGTAGAATCTAAGTCAGTTCTTCGGAAACTAATTAAGGCAAGTAATGAGATTTCAGCAAAAAGTTATGAAGGCCAAGATGCCGTAGAAGATGTGGTTAATTACGCAGAAAAGAAAATCTTCGATATTATGCAAAATAAGCATACAGATGATTTTACGCCTTTAAGTGATATTTTAGTTAGTAGTATTGAAAAAATAGAAGATGCCTATATGAATAAAGGGAAAATAACAGGCGTACCTACAGGTTTTATTGATTTAGACTATAGAACAACTGGATTTCAGCCATCAGACCTAATTTTAGTGGCAGCTAGGCCATCTATGGGGAAAACTGCCTTTGCACTTAACATCGCTCAAGCAGCAGCAGTTAAACATGGGCATAAGGTAGCTATTTTTAGTTTGGAAATGTCTAAAGATCAGTTAGTGAATCGTATGTTATGTTCAGAGGCTATGGTTGATGCTCAGAAGATACGGACAGGTTCACTGGATAATGATGACTGGACAAAACTTGCAAGAGCCATAGGACCTTTATCTGAGGCACCTATCTTTATTGATGACACACCGGGGATTAGTATGACGGAGTTAAGGGCAAAGTGTAGACGCCTAAAATTAGAGCATGGCTTAGATTTTATTATGATTGACTACTTACAATTAATGAGCGGTAGTGGGAAGAATGAATCAAGGCAACAGGAGATATCTGATATTTCTAGATCCTTAAAAGGACTAGCCCGTGAAATGAATGCGCCTGTAGTGGCTCTATCTCAGCTCTCCCGTGCCTGTGAATCAAGGGCGGATCATAGGCCTATGTTGTCAGACTTACGTGAATCAGGAGCAATAGAGCAGGATGCTGATGTGGTTATGTTTTTATATCGGGATGAATATTACCATCCTGATACAGAACAAAAAAATATTGGAGAAGTTATTATATCTAAACAAAGGAATGGTCCAACGGGCACAGTTGAACTCATGTGGCTAGGGCAATATACAAGATTTGTCAACTTACAAAAAAATTAAAACTGCATAATCATAATGATTATGCAGTTTTTTAAACCACTTATTAAATAACTTTTAAAAAGATGTTGCAATTCTTTTGAAAAAGTATTATAGTAAGTATATAGTCTTAAAAGAGACAATAACAAGAAAATAATAGGGGGCTGGTTAATATGTTGTTTAATGAATTTTTTCCAAATGTTCCACAAGTGAAGTTTGAAGGCAGAGAGTCAAATAGTGATTTTGCTTTTAAGTACTATAATGCTGAGGAGATGATAGGGAATAAGTCTATGAAAGACCACCTACGTTTTGCATTGTCATACTGGCATACATTAGCTGGTGGAGGAGATGATCCATTTGGCGCACCAACAATGGTTAGACCATGGGATGCGGAGCAAAACCCTATGGAGCTTGCTAAAAAAAGGGCAAGAGGCGCTTTTGAGATGATGCAAAAGTTAGGGATGGAATACTTTTGTTTCCATGATGCTGACATAGCACCTGAAGGACAAACCCTTAAAGAAACACAAGAAAACCTTGATGAAATAGTCGTTTACATTAAAGAACTTATGGATCAGACAGGGATTAAATTACTTTGGGGAACAACTAATGCCTTTAGTAATCCACGCTTTATGCACGGAGCAGCTACTTCATGTAATGCAGATGTATTTGCTTATGCTGCAGCACAAGTAAAGAAAGCACTAGATATAACCAATGAATTAGGCGGAGAGAATTATGTGTTTTGGGGTGGCCGTGAAGGTTATGAAACACTTTTAAATACAGATATGGGCATAGAGCAAGATAACTTAGCAAGGTTTTTAAAAATGGCTGTAGATTATGCAAAGAAAATTGGCTTTACAGGTCAATTTTTACTTGAACCCAAACCAAAAGAGCCAACAAAACATCAATATGACTTTGATACAGCAACAGTTCTTGGATTCC
>CAYRAL010000064.1:0-6582 GCA_964422235.1 uncultured Candidatus Epulonipiscium sp.
ATGTTTTTAAACTTATCTAGCATAGATAAGCCATAAAACAAATGTCTAGCATTGATGATAAGGGTCATAAAAATAACACTGATAATATTAAAGCTACCTGTTAAGAGGTTAATTGCCACAAACTGCATGGAACCTGCAAAAATCACTGTACTCATTAGTAGAATCCAAGCTACATTGTATCCATTACTAGTTGAAAGAATCCCAAATGCCATTCCAAGAAATAAATAGCCTGCTAATACTGGAATTGTTAAGGGAAATGCTGTTTTAAATGCTTTAGTTTTCATTAGAGTCTCCTTATTTACTATTTTAGATATTATAACCTACACTTAGAAACACGTCAATTTTAAGAGGACATGATTTAGATTATAATTTATACTAGTTTTCATTGATAATATAGGAGAATTAAGATATAATCAATGATTGTCGGATATTAATATAATATATGATTAATATAAATATAAAGGTTTGTACGAAAGGATGAAATTCATGAAGTTAGGCATTGTAGGTTTACCTAATGTAGGCAAAAGTACATTATTCAACTCCTTAACCAAGGCAGGGGCAGAGGCTGCAAACTATCCATTTTGCACCATTGACCCAAACGTCGGAATCGTAACTGTTCCAGATAGTCGTCTTGCAGTTTTAAAAGACATCTATGATTCAAAGAAAATCCTTCCTGCTGTTATTGAGTTTGTTGATATTGCTGGCCTGGTTAAAGGAGCAAGTAAAGGCGAGGGTCTTGGCAATAAATTTTTATCACATATTAGGGAAGTAGATGCAATCGTACATGTTGTTCGTTGCTTCGAGGATGATAATATTACCCACGTTGAGGATACCATTGATCCATTAAGAGACATCGAAACCATTACACTAGAACTCATCTTTTCAGATATGGATGTCATTGAAAGACGTCTTGCAAGAACTAAAAAATCTATAAAGGGTGACAAATCTCTTGTTACTGAAGTAGAATGGTTAGAAAAACTATATAAAGAACTTGAAAATGGTAAAACTGCTCGTTTAATCTCTACAGATTCTACCGAAGAAGCAGAATTTGTAGAATCCCTAGGCTTGCTTACTGCTAAACCAATTTTATATGCTGCTAACGTTACTGAGGAAGATTTAAATCCTTCAAGTACTAACCCACATATTCAAAAAGTTAGAGATCTTGCGGCTACAGAAGGATCTGAAGTATTTGTAATCTGCGCACAAATCGAACAAGAAATCTCAGAGCTAAATGAAGATGAGAAGTTAGAGTTTCTTAGTGAGCTTGGCATAACTGATACAGGTCTTGACCGTTTAATAGCTGCAAGCTATAAATTATTAGGCCTAATTAGCTACTTAACAGCTGGTCCTATGGAAGTGCGGGCATGGACAATTGAACGTGGCACCAAGGCACCTGGGGCTGCTGGAAAGATTCACTCAGATTTTGAAAGAGGATTTATTAGAGCAGAAATCGTAGGCTTTAATGACCTGATAGAATCGACAACCTATGCTTTAGCTAAAGAAAAAGGTCTAGTTAGGGTTGAAGGTAAGGAGTATGTTGTTCAAGACGGAGATATTATATTATTTAGATTTAACGTATAGTAGTATAAAAGACAAAAAATCTGGCATGTAAATACTTGCCAGATTTTCTGTCTTTATTTATTATTCATCTCATGGTATGAACTATTAATTTTATCTTTTATATATTCTTCAGCTGCTTCATTTTTTGGGGTTTTTGGTGTTTTGCTTTTAAATTCTTCCGCTACTTTAGATATTAGGCCTGGAACCATATCAATTAATTTGCTAACACTGTCTTGCTTTTTAATATTAATTAACTGAGTTGTTCCATCTTGTATCACTAACATAGCTGTTGGTGTTATTTTGGCTCCTAAACCACCTCCACCTGTATCACTCATGCCTTTTGTAGGCTTATCAGGATTTTTACTCGGCATGTTAGATGTAGCCGCTGCACCTGCTCCTACTCCAAAACTCACATCTACTAGAGGCACCAATATGGTATTGTCTATATGAATTGGCTCTCCTACTACAGTTTTTGTTGTAAGGAAACATTCTAATTGTTGTAATAATATTTCCAGATTATTTTGTAACTTTTCTCCCATCCTTTTTCCCCTTCCTATTTTCCCTTGTAAATTTTATTAATGCTTTTACAGAGCTTGTGCGTATATATTTGATTAAGTCATATATGCATCTTCCTAAAGTAATATCTCCATTTAATTCTATTTTAGCATAAAAACATTCTTTTTCATAATTTCCTACAATATTCGCAAATGAGTAATATAAAGGATATAAGGCAGATACGGTTGCAATAAGCTGACCTGTATCTGCTGGATCTTCTCTACCGATTTCGATTTCCATGTATAGGGTTGATGGCACAAGGTTTTTCAGTAAGTTACCAATCCAACTAATGGTATCAGCAAATAATTCCTTTTTATGTCTAAATAACTGTATTTGCCCAATCAACTCTTTAATGCCACTTTTTTTATTATTTGATTTCTTCTTTTTCTTAGGGCTATCTTCCTGATTATCTTGGGATTTTTTAGATGTATTTGCATTTTCTTGTTGATTGTGTATGTTATCCATGTCAATCGTATGAACTGCTTTTTTTACAATTTTCCTTTTTAATCTTTTAAATTTTTGGGGGACAAAGGGCCTCCCAAAAAGTTTCAGTGTTTTTGTTGTTTTACTTCCACTATTATATATTATATCCATACCTATTATAGAATATAGCCATTTTATCTTGGTATATACATACATATCTTCTGATTTATTCAAATATACGCTATATCTAATAGGAACTGTCAGTATTATAATGACAATCAGTAATACCAACAATAATAAAAGCAGAAATGCTATTCCTAAGAACTTTAATGCTGCTATCAGTAAATATAATATTTTCATTTTATATTTTCCCCTACTTAACTATTATCTGTTATAAAATAATCCTTCATATTTTGAATGTTAGGATTTGGCACATATACCTCATCAAAAATACGAACTAATAATGCTATAGCTCCTTGCTTTGTCGTTGCCATGCCAATCAGTATCCTTTGGTTATCTGAATCTTTTATCCTGTTACTTTTAATAATTTCTAAAAAACTATTTTCCTTATAGATTATACAATATATATTGTCTAGTTTTTTACCTTTTCGCAACTTCCAAAGTTTCCACTTATAGTGTGGTATATCCTTATCTATATATACTTTTTTGGAAATCTTCATGCTTGTCACACTTTCTTTGAATGATATGATTATATTAAGAAAAGCAAGGTCAACACGATATGGTGTAGCCCTTGCCTTTGTTAAGTCTGTATTAAAGTGAGCAAATCTTTACGCCGAGTTCTGTATTTGACAGTCATCTATCTTGGCATATAGTTGCCTAATATGCTCCAGCGACCTACCCGGGAATATAGCGAGCAGCTACTTCACATCCCCTATGCGGTCTTGCTCCAGATGGGGTTTGCAGAGCCACCTTAGTCACCTAAGGTGCGGTGAGCTCTTACCTCACCTTTCCAACCTTACCTACATGTGTAGGCGGTTTATTTCTGTTGCACTTTCCTTAGAGTCGCCTCTACTGGGTGTTATCCAGCACCCTGCTCTATGGAGCTCGGACGTTCCTCAAGTACGTCCTTTCGGACTTGTACCTGCGACCATCTGACTTACTCATTTTATAGGACTAATTATCTCATAAGCAAAGAGCTGTGTCAATTATTTATTCAAAACAACTTCCACCAACAAACTCTCTAACAATAGAGTTGACTGGTATATCCACAGTCCCAACACCTAAAAAATACTCTAAAAATTTTAAAATTCTTTTTGCTTCTGCAAAATAAGGCGAAGACCGATCAACTTGAAATAGCAAGGGCTCTACTTGCTGCTTTAAGGCGGCTAGTTCATATATTAGAGCCGAGTTAAACATAACATCTGCCTCTTCCTGGAATGGAAATATATTCTTTCTTTCTCCTCGTCTTACCATTGGCCATAACTCAATTGTTCTTTCAGGGCTCATACCTCTATGGCTATAATCTCTCACCATCCTACGAATAAGCCTTGTGTCAGTAGTAGATATACGGTTATGATAATCTACATTCAGTTGTGTTAGACAACTAATATAGATTTTAAACTTATTTTCCCTAGGAACTGATTTACTAAGCTTTTCGTTGAGTCCGTGGATTCCTTCTACAATTAAAACATCTTCCGTATCTAGCTGTAGTTTGTTACCTTTATATTCTCTTGTTCCCGTTATAAAATTATAAGTAGGAATCTCTACCTCTTTTCCTTCTAATAACTCTAGCATATGCTTATTAAATAATTTTACATCAATTGATTCTATTGATTCAAAATCAGGTTTTCCATCTTCATCTAAAGGTGTAAATTCCCGGTTTATAAAATAATCATCAATAGAAATTGCATGGGGCTTCATGCCACTAACCCTAAGTTGTATAGATAGTCTTTGAGCAAAGGTAGTCTTCCCTGAAGAGGATGGTCCTGCTACTAAAATAACACCTATTTTATCTTTTTTACTTGTAATTTGATCTGCTATTTGTGCTATTTTCTTTTCGTGTAGGGCTTCAGAAATAAGTATTAAATCTCTAATACTACCTTTTGATATTATATCATTCAGAGCACCTACTGTATCTACTTCCATAATACGTGCCCATTTTTCGGATTCCTTAAAGATATTAGAGAGTTTAGGTGCAGGTAAAAAGGGAGAGATTTGAGAAGGATTGTGCTCATCAGGAAATTGCAAGACAAATCCTGTATTGTAGGGTGTTACTTCAAATCTTTTTATATAGCCTGTACTAGGAACCATATCCCCATAAAAATAGCCTTGTAATCCATCTAATTCATAAAGGTTAATCCTAGAGGATCTGCGATATTTAAACAATTTCTTTTTGTCAAACATTTTATTGTCATCAAATACTTCTAAAGCGGTATCTAGATTATATGATTTTTTAATAATTGGCATATCTTCTTCTGCTATTCGTATCATTTCATCTTTAATCTTTAATAACAACTCACTATCTAAATTCATCCCATTTTTAGATTCACAAAAATAGCCGCCATTAATATGGTGGTTTACTCTTATACTAATGTGTGGTGCTATATTTTTAGCTGCTACTATCATTAGAAATGTCGTACTTCTTTGATAAACCCTCATGCCATCTTTTGTCTGTAAATCTAAAAACTCTACACGAGATAAATCTTCATTAATACACCTATTTAATTCTTTATATACATTATTGACACGTGCCAGTACAATAGGTGTTTCTAGTTTATGTTTAAATTCTTTAGCTAGATCTACGAGTCTAGTGCCTTTTTCTATTGTCCTCATACTTCCATTAGGTAAAATAATAGTTATAAATTCCTTGTTCATCTTAAAACCACCCCTTAAATTATATTGTAGTGAATGGATCCTCGTTAATATTAGACAATACAATCTCTATATTACTTTCTAGCGCAAATTCATCTATATAGTCTTTAATACTTGGTATTGCTATATTTTCAGAGCCATAATGTCCCACATCTATAATCCCTATACCTAACTCTTTCGCCTCCTGAGCTTCATGAAACTTGACATCCCCAGTAATAAATACATCAGCCTTGCCAATGACACTTTTTATAACACTCATTCCGCTCCCCGTACATATTGCTACTTGAGTGATGCTCTCATCTAACTCTCCTACCACCCGAACATGAGATATACCTAACACCTTCTTTAATTGCTGGGAAAGTTCTTTTATAGTTGTTTTTTTAGTCTCGCCAATTCTACCTATTCCCATACCGTTTTCATTAGGATTTATAGCTTCTACATTATAAAGACCTATTTTATCTGCTAGCACATCATTGGTGCCACCACAAGCAGTATCAAAATTAGTATGCATAACATATAAACTAATGTTATTTTGAATAAGTTTGTATATGTTAAGTCCCTTTGGATGATCCTTAACAATGTTTTTTATTGGAGAAAATATCATAGGGTGATGGGTGATGATCATATCTGCACTTATACTTATTGCCTCATCAATAACTTTAGAAGTAGCATCTAGTGCTAGCAGGATTTTAGATACTTTATTATCCATAGATCCTATTTGGAGTCCTATATTATCCCACTCTTCCCCTAGATGCTCTGGCGCTAAATTATTTAGCTTTTCTATAATATTTTTTACGCTTATAGACACTTTAACACCTCCTTGTATAGCTGCATTTCATTTCTAATCTCTTCTAAGCGTTTTACAGAATTTTCTGTTTTTGCTTTCGAAATATTCCTTTCTAAAACTTCAAGATTACTGAGTTTATTATTAATAAATTCTTTGAAAACCACATCATTCTTTTCTATTATTTTTTCCCCAAACATATAACCTATCTCAGAGTAAGAATTTTCTTGCCCTGGCTTAGCAGTTATAATCGTATAATACTTTCCTTCATCATAAATCATTTTCTCATCTACTATGGTAAACTCGATTGAATGGATATATTTTCTAACTTCCATTATATCTAATTGGGCTTGTAAAATTAGTAGGCCTGCGGCCTTTACAACTTCTATGTTCTCTTTTAAAATATCAATTATAAGCATTCCACCCAT
>CAYRAL010000065.1:0-6541 GCA_964422235.1 uncultured Candidatus Epulonipiscium sp.
AGCTACTACTACTTTACCTTTTGCATCTATTATTTCATCGTTCTCTTCTAGTTTACCTAAATCAAGATTTTCTATACCTTTAATAATTCCATTTTCAATTAAGATATCAGTCTCTATGAATTTGTTGTTAACGAGTACTTTCCCATTTATGAGTACTTTTTTGCTCATATTTTCACCTGTTCTTTCTATTAGTCTATTTCTATTAGTCTATTTCTATTAGTATTCCCGCATTTCGAAGAAATATTAGACAGTAGCAACCCTTCTTATACTTTACTATTTTCCCTCAATAACTTCAATACTTCATCTTCTGGTAATGGCCTACTTAGTAAATACCCTTGCATATGATTACATCCATATTGACGTAAATATTCAAATTGTTGCTCTGTTTCAACCCCTTCTGCTATAACCTTAAGGCCCATTCTATGCCCTAGGAAGATTAAAACACTGGTAATGCTTTCTTCTTCTGCCTGAGATATGGTATCTATAAAGGATTTATCAATTTTTAAAGTATCAATAGGAAGACGATTTAAGTAATTAAGAGAAGAATACCCGGTCCCAAAATCATCTAGTGCAACTTTAATTCCTAGTGACCTTAGAATTTCTAATTTATCTGCAATGATTTGAAAGTTTTCAATCAGCATGGTTTCTGTCATCTCTAACTCTAAGTGTTTAGGTTCCAAGTTGTTTTCTTCTAGTATCTGAATGACCATTTCAACAAAATCTTCTTGTACTACTTGCAGTGCGGAAAGATTAATAGCCATAGTATAATCTGGGAATCCTAATTCATGAATTACTTTTATAAACTGACAAGCTGTTTCAAAAACCCATCGTCCAATAGGGATAATCATGCGGCTGTCTTCTGCAACTTTAATAAACTTAAATGGAGACATCCATCCTAGTTCTTTGCTATCCCATCTAATGAGTGCTTCAAATCCTATAATCTCCTTAGTTTTTAAATCATACTGGGGCTGATAGTGTAAAAGAAATTCTTGGTTTTCTATACCAGTTCTCAAATTCACCTCAATAGAAGCTCTTTCTATCATTTCCTTATTCATTTTATTGTTATAAAATACATATTTGCCTTTCCCGCCTGCTTTAGCTTTATACATAGCAATATCGGCTCTCATAATCAACGTCTCTGATGTATCCCCATGATCAGGGTATACGGTTATCCCTGCACTCACTGTTGTATGAATCATCATATCTTCTATTAAAAACCCTTCTTCAAATAGTAACATAATCTTATCTGCTATCCACTTTATATCTTGCATACTTTTAGCATTTCTAATTAATACTAAAAATTCATCTCCTCCCATACGATAAACCTTTACATATCTACTGGTAAATTGTTGCAATCTTTTTCCTATTTGTATAATAAATTTATCACCTATACTATGCCCCAATGTATCATTAATTAATTTAAAATTGTCTGCATCAATAAATATTACTGCACCCTTTTCATCCCCACAATTGTATATATAGGTCTCTAGATCTTCTTGCAATGCTCTTTTATTTGGCATTTGGGTTAAGGCATCAAGATAAGCCATGTCTCTTAACTTATTCTGAATAATATTAACTTCTTTAAGTTGCCTTTGTAATTCTTCATCAGTAGCTGTAAGTTCCTCGTATCCTTGGGTAATTTCTTCATTACTTGCCTGTAATTTATTCCTTATCTTTTGCATTTCTTTTATATAAATCATCAACACAATGATAAATAGAATGAGTAAGAAGAAAATCACTAGCCACAATCTGACTAGTTGTTTGTATGTCTTAAAAAATGAAAAGGGCTCATTAATAATTTCCGCCTCTTCCGGAATTAATCTTGTAGGAATATCGAATTTTTGTAGTTGTTCATAATCAAAAACTAATTTCATAGGGGTATCCCTAATGATTGGGATTTCATCTGCCTTTTCACCACTTAGAATTCTAACAACTAACTGTCCTGCGCCACTTCCTTGATCATGCGCACAAAGCACAGCCCCACCTATATTTCCATGGCCCATAGTCATAGCGTACATATGAAACACCGGAACCTTGCTTTCTCTACTGATTATTTGTGTAAACTCTTCAAATCCTATAGGTCTGCCGAGAATATCCTGGTAATAAGTTAGAATTAATACTGAACTATCTTCCTCTACCCACTGTATACTTTCCCTAACACCTTGGTGAGTTTTATTTGTAACACTAATGGGCTTAATGTCACTATATTTTGATTGAATAATATTTTCCACTATATTATATGACGATTTTCCACTTTCTGTCTGATCATGGATAACATAAAGCTCTTTCATATCTGGGTTTATATGAAGTGCCATAGCAATGGTTTCCTTTAAATCCATAACTTCAATAATTCCCGTAATATTGTGGTTATCCTGAATAAGTTGCTGTTCTCCCTCTTCATTAACCCCGGCAAATACAATTGGAGCATTAGAAAAAAGCTCTTCCCTATGTTTTAGGGCAAATTCAAGTGCTTTATCATCTGTTGTGATAATACTATCAAATTTTTCATTTTTATATTTTTGTTTATATATGGTATATAACTGTTTTATATTTTCCTCGCTCGGAAAGTTCTTCCAATCCATGTGTTCCGTATAGACTATTACATCTAGTTCTGAATGGTTTAATTCATCTAATATAGATGTTACCATATTACTAGTCCAGGTAAAATTAGCATGGTAAGAATTGAGAATCAGAACCTTTTTCTCATTTTGCCTAGCATATATAGGGTGTTTCGTTAACCCTGCCAAACATATTGTTAGCATAACAAATAAAGCACTTATATATATTCGGTTACTCCTGCGCATACCTACCACACCCCTATTATAGTATATAATTAGCACATTTTATAACATTGTTGAACTTAATCATACTATAAAATACCAAATATAACTAGTAAAAGACATTTTTTTATGCATATTTTCAAAAACTGGTTAAGGGTTCTTACTATTTATTACAAACACAAACAGACCTTCTGGTGTACTGCTTTTTCTAGTTGTAGGAGCATCTTTTTTATGATAGATTTAGGGCAAGCTATATTGATTCTTTGGAATCCAGATCCATTTTTTCCAAATATAGCTCCGCTATTAAGCCAAAGCTTTGCCTTATTTGTAATCAAATCATCTAATTCTCTGTTACTTAAGCCTAACTCATTAAAATCTAGCCAAACAAGGTATGTCCCCTCAGGTTCTACAAGCTTAATCTCCGGAAGTCTCTCTGAAAGAAAACTTCTAATAAGATTCAGATTTGCTTCTAAGTAATTATTGAGATCATCTACCCACTGACCACCATGCTCATAGGCTGCTTGGCATGCTACAAGGCCCATGGTATTAGGTTGGCTATACCCACTTATATCAATCTCTTTTTTAAAGTGGTCTCTAAGTTCTTTATTTGCTATAAAGATATTAGAAATTTGAAGTCCCGCTAGATTAAAAGTCTTACTTGGCGCTGTACATACAATCGTATTCTCTAGATACTGGGATTTTAAACTTGTAAAAACAAAATGCCTATTTTGGCCATATACAAAATCGCTATGAATCTCATCTGAAACAATTATAACATCATGTTTTAGACAAATATCTCCCAATCTAATAAGCTCTTCTTTGGTCCACACTCTTCCCACAGGATTGTGGGGGCTACATAATATAAATAGCTTTACTTTATTTGCCCTGATCTTTTCTTCAAAGTCATCAAAATCAATAGCGTACTGACCATCTTCATAGACTAAGGCGTTATTTATTAATTTCCTGTTATTATTAATAATTGTATTAGAAAATGGATAGTATACAGGTTGCTGGATTATAACGGCATCTCCCTCCTGGGTAAAGGCTCTTATTGCAATAGCTAATGCGTAAACTATACCCGGCGTCTTAATAAGCCAAGATTGCTCTACTTCCCAATCAAATCTAGTTTTATACCAATTATAGACAGCCTTAAAATAGCCTTCTTTCGTATCAGAATATCCAAAAATCCCATGCTTTGCGGATTCTATTATAGCTTCTGTTACCGCATGAGGTGTCCTAAAATCCATGTCTGCAACCCAAAGTGGTAATACATCCTCTGGCTTACCCCTTTCTAGCGTAAAATCATATTTTATAGAGTTGGTATTTTTTCTGTCTACTATTTCATCAAAATTATAGCTCATATACGACCCTCCTGTTTACTTATATATTTCTCTTCTTAGTCTAATGCATTTTTTAAATCCGTAATTATATCATCTATATCCTCAAGTCCTACTGATAATCTTAGTAACCGCTCATCGATTCCCTTAGCTTCTCTCTCTTTTTTCGGAATATCTGCATGTGTTTGCATCATAGGGTATGTTATTAATGTTTCTACACCCCCTAGGCTCTCTGCATAAAGAATCACTTGAACTCTCTCAAGTACATTCCTTGCTGTTGCCTCACTATCGACTTCAAAAGAAATCATGGCTCCAAATCCACTAGCCTGTCTCCTTGATACTTCATAGCCTGGATGGGTTTTAAGCCCCACATAGTGAACCTTTTTTATTTTAGGGTGTTTTAAAAGCCAATCTGCAATCTTTATGGTATTTTCCTGCTGCTTCTCCATCCTAATAGCCAAAGTCTTAATACTTCTAATCATTAACCAACTATCAAACGGCGCCAAACATGCACCTGTTGTCTTACCAATAAATCTTAGCCTTTCAGAAAGCTCCTCATTACCGACAACTAAAAATCCTGACAGGGTATCATTATGCCCAGATAGATATTTCGTTCCACTATGCACGACAATATCTGCTCCTAGTTCTAATGGTCTTTGAAAATAAGGTGTTAAAAATGTATTATCTACAATTAATAGTAGATTATGTTTTTTTGCAATTATGGAAACAGCCGCAATATCTGTTACATGCATCATTGGATTCGTTGGCGTTTCAATAAAAATCGCCTTGGTATTTAGTGTAATACAGTTTTCAATCTGACTAAGATCAGATGTATTCACAAGGTCAAATGTTAAACCGTTCTTTTCTGATATATGACTAAATAACCGGTGTGATCCACCATACAAATCATGTGAAGCAATAATATGATCTCCTATTTTAAAAAGTTCCATCATAGCCGTAATTGCCGCCATTCCCGTAGAAAACGCCATGGCATCTACTCCACCCTCCAGTTTGGCCACTATATTCTCTAATTGCTCCCTTGTTGGATTTTGCAATCTAGAATAATCATACCCCGTACTCTCTCCAACACCTGGATGTCCAAAGGTCGCCGTCTGATATATCGGCACTGTTATGGAGCCCGTACAATGCGTTTGATCTATAGTTCCATGTATGCATATGGTCTTAATGTCCATTTATCTTCCTCCTCATTCCACTAACAGCGCCTAATGCTAGATATTGGCTCAATGATTCTCCTGGCAACTTCTGGTTTATTCATGGTGTATAGGTGGATTCCATCTACCCCTGATGAGAGCAAGTCTATGATCTGTTCCGTTGCGTAGGCTATGCCGGCATCTTTTAAGGCTTCTGGATTATCACCGTATTTGTTTAATATTCTCTTAAATTTATCTGGAATGTTGGTGCCGCATAGGCTGGTTATACGTTCTATTTGCTTTTTATTGATCACTGGCATTATGCCAGCTGAGATTGGTATGGTTATATCCATTAAGTCTACTTTTTCTTTGAAATCATAAAAGTAATTGTTATCTAAAAACAACTGAGTTATAAGAAAGTCAGCCCCCCGGTTAACCTTATCTCTTAGATTTCTAAGGTCTGATACTTTATCTTTAGCTTCTGTATGATACTCTGGGTAACAGGCTGCACCTATAGAAAATCCACCTACTTCCTGAATATGGTCGATTAGGTCACTGGCATATTGGTATGTATTATTTTCTAGTTCTTGGCTACTAATACCTTGTGGCCTATCTCCTCGTAGGGCTAATACATTTTCAACATTAGCTTCTTTTAGTTCTTGTAAAACACTATTTATTTCTTCTTTGGTAGAGTTTATGCATGTTAAGTGAGCGAGAGCATCAATGCCATATTTATTTTGAATAACATCAGCAATTTCTACTGTATGCCCCCTACTACTACCTCCTGCCCCGTAAGTTACACTTATAAAAGCTGGGTCTAAGTCCACTAGTTCATGTATGGTATTAAAAATCATATCGATAGGCGCCTCAGGTTTAGGTGGGAATATTTCTAAAGATATTACAGGTTTTTCATTAAATAAGTCCTTAATTTTCATTGTCATCTTCCTTTCAGGTTTATAATTTTATAATAAAAAAACTACTTTCAGATAAGAAAGTAGCCTACTTGGTTATTAAGGTATTATGATACTTTAATAATATGCATCTTATCTTCCAGGATTGGATCCTGCAGGAATTAACACCGCTACGCTTTAGATTCTAGTTATTTAATCTAAAATGCCGGTTGTTGGGTTTCATAGGGCCAGTCCCTCCACCACTCTTGATAATATATTAAATTTATGTTTAATGACGATTATATGCTAATTATAGGTTCCTGTCAAGAGAATTTCTTACAGATTATTTTAAATTTCCCTTGCCTTTACCTATGATACAATAT
>CAYRAL010000066.1:0-5669 GCA_964422235.1 uncultured Candidatus Epulonipiscium sp.
GGTATAGAATTTAAAGAAACCTCATTGCCTTTTCCAAACGGAAATAATGGGAATGAATATAAGAATCAAAAACTACTGCATATTTGCGGTGTTTGTGGAAAGCAAGAGGTTTTTACGCCAGAGGAAGGCTATAAAGCTGGATGATAGTGCAGATGGTCAGTCCCCAGAAAACTCTGAAACTATTCTGGCAACTCTCGGGGGGGAGAGAAAGGGATGTAATTATCAAATATTTAAATAGGAATGGCTCCATAGACGAAAATATTGATTATAAGATTAACATAGATTTATAATGGATGATATAATATCCATTATAAATGACAACTATAACGAGGAGTGATTTTTATATGAAAAAACTAATAATAGGAATAGGGATTTTTTTAGGACTTAGTCAATCAGTTATAGCAGCAGAGCTTGTACCATCAATAGTATTACAAGATTTAGTGAAGGAAGAAGAAAGAATAATGACAACTACGGCAACACTAGCAAAAAATGTAAAGTTATCCGTGGACGAGCAGTATGAGCAACTATCAGATCCAGTGTTAATAGACAATGAAAGATTATTTTTGCCAGTTAGAGCATTGAGTGAGTTGCTGGACATAGATATTGAATATCTTCCGAAACATAAACTGGTGATTGCTCAAAAAGATGAAACGTATTTAGAACTTCCCCTGGGATATAATCAAGCAGTAAAAAATAAAACAGAGAGATTGATGATTGATAGGAATAATTCTAGTACACGTATATTTACGTATGAGGAGAGGGCATATTTACCAGTACGATTTATAGCAGAAAATCTTGGGATAGAAATTATGTATAAAAATAATATTGTAGAAATCTTAACAACAGAGATAGAAAGAAACCTGCATGTTTCAAAGATACAAGCAAAGGAGAAGGTTTATAATACAGGTGGGCAGTACTTAGATGGGTGGCCGGACCGAATTTCCCCGCTCCAAACTATTATAAATTCAGATGGGACCATTAGTATTCTAAATACAGAAATTAACAATAGTGTTGTAAGTATCTATGAGTATGATCAAAATGCGTCCTATGTTAAGGCTATTAATGTTAAAGTAGAACTTTCAAAAGTAGGCGCATTTACGAAAGATGATGAAGGCAATTACTATATTATATTTGGAACAGATGTACCCGAAGGCGCATTTAATGATACCAGCATTAAGCTTATAAAATATGATGCAGCAGGGAATAAAATCAATACGTTTGATTTACAAGCACAGACATATGATGAAAAATGGGCTAAAGGGTATTCGGGGGTTTACAAACCATTTCAAGCAGGATCATGCCGACTGGAGATCTCTGGAGATAAAATAAGTGCTTATTTTGCAAGGCTGATGTTTAAGGCTTCAGATGGGCTGAATCACCAAGCATCTTACGGGTTTGTTTTAAATAAAGATGATTTTAAATGTTTATCAGGTAAGGGAAAGGATATTCACATGATGCCTTCAGCGGGTCACTCATTCAATCAATTTATATTACCGATTGATGAAGGGTTTGTATTTGTTGATCAAGGAGATGTGACTCCACGTGCTTTTGCATTTGAAAAGGTTACCAATGGCATAAATGCAAAGATTAATGCTTTTGAATTTAAGCAAGCGGATACATATCAAAATACATTTTCTGATTTAGGTGGTTTAGCAAAAACACCTAATGGCTATATCTTCGCGGGAACGTATGAGAACACAACAACTGTTGGAACAAATAGCGTGAATGGATCTCGCAATTTATTCACGCTTACTTTAGATGAAAATTTATCTAAAGTAAGTGATCCTGTTTATATTACTAGTTATGTAGATGAGCATACTGAAACAGCAGTTCACCCTAAGTTGGTACAAATTTATGATAATAAATATTTGTTATTGTGGGAAAAGTATAATACAAAGACTAAAACTCAGACTTCTTATATGGGAGCAATAGATAGAAATGGAAAACTACTAGGAGATGTCACAGAACTACCTAATACAATACTTAATGCAAATGATGTAATACGATACAATCCTAAGACAGGTTTTGTACATTGGGCCGTTAGTCAAGGTTCAGACACAATTGTATTGTATTCTCTTGATATCAATAAGTAAGACGTTATTTATATAAAACACTATTCAGATAAGATTATAACCCATCCACCGATTCCAAGAAACAAACTCATTGCAGAGGTTCTCCAAAGTTAAAATATGTCCAGAGATCTGGGCAAGGTGTGGATATAATATTTAGAGACATGCTTTTTTTGGGAAACCTTTACCAATATACTCAATCTACAGTGAAGCAATTACATTAACATTAAAAGTAATTCCTCTCAACTATCAGCAGATAATACGCAAATAAGTGATTTACCCCCCTATAAGTCCTATCATAGTGGAATTGTAGCGATGACGATTGGTTGCTATACAAGCAAAGAGAATAGTTTGTGATAGTTACTTGACAATGAGTTCTATCTATAAAAGGTATAAAAAAATGGAGATTTAGGGTATAATATAATTAGAGGTGATGAAAATGGATACTGAATTAAGAAAATCTGCACACAAGATAATAGATGGTTTGCCAGATGACAAGGTAGCTTATGTCATTGCTATTTTGAGAGGATTACAAGGATTGAATATACCGGAGGAAGAATCGGATGAAATGGATTTTCAACTTATTAAGGAAGCTATGTGTAATAATGAAGAAGAAACATCCTTAGATGATCTTGTAATAGAACTGGGGTTTAGTGCAGATGAACTTCGAAGTTAGTATTAAGAAAAAGGCTAAGAAGTTCTTATTAAAGCAAAATAAAAAGGATCAAGAAAAACTATTGCGTGCAATATATAAAATACCACAGGGAGATATTAAAAGATTGGCAGGCCAAGATGGGCTATATCGCCTAAGGGTAGGAGAATTCAGAATTCTATATAGTGTTGCAGCAGATATAATAACAATCATGATTTTGAATATAGGAAACAGAGGAGATATCTATAAAGGCTTATAGAGTAGAGGCTTTTAAATATATTTGCAAATAAACTAGAAAATATCAGAGATTAATTTTCTGGTATTTTTTGTATTTTGGCACTAGCGCTCAAATTGCCAAGAGGGCCAGTCCCCAGAAAATTATAGAACTAATATACAAACTAAATGATCATTTGGTTTGTTGTATTTGAAAGGGGATTTAGGATTATTAGGGGCGAGCCGTACCATAAGTAAAAGGAATTGAACAGTTAGAACAAACCATAACTGCTACAGGTTTAAACAAGGGTGAGATTGAAGAAATAAAGGCGGAAGAAGGTGCTAAACTACTGTTATATTGCATATTATAAGAAGGTATAAGGTGCAGAGAAAAATACTAAGGCAGATTCTGGGATGATGAATTTTGATTGCCTAGGCCATGATATTCAATTTAAAATAATAGCATTTCAAGAGTAATAGCATTAATCGTGCTATTGCTCTTTTTTTCGGGGTAATCCGGAAGACCTAATTCAAGTAGCTTGGTGGTATTGCTGGGAGTGACCATACTATGTTACAGATTAGGTGCATATACTATAGTAGTTAGTTAGGACATATGAAAGTACAAGGTGGGGATAAAACAGAACAAAATGGAACCTTTTTATATAAAAGTCAGTAACGAGGTGTCGTATGGGTCATTATAAAGAGTGGATTATCCAGTATCATGGAAATTTACAACAAGCGCTACAGGGAACAGATACGATGTTTGATATTATTAACGAAAAATACGCTATTATAAAAGCGTCAGACAAAGAAATTGATTATTTAAAGAACATAATAGAAATTGAGTATCTAGAAGAAACTAGAGAAATATATCAGATGGAAAACAAGAGAGATGCCAGGCCAATGACAGCTATAAAAAAACAAAAAATGGGTGCTAGTGGAAAAACTGTTACTGTTGGATGGATTAGTCATAAAGAAAACATAAACTATAGTAATTATAAGAAATCTGATGGAGAAAGCCGTCTTTTATGTATACATGACGGGATAAAAGAATATAGTAAAAAACAAATAATATCGTCAGGAAACAGGCATAGAAATTATCATAAATCAGTAGGTCCAAATGTGATGGATATGTGTGTGGGGAATAATGGGATAGCAGCAGAGAGTGACGTTATTGTGGTTAATTGGAAAGAAGATGAATTCTATACTTCAGATGCCATCCGTGCAATTCGTTTTATCATGGCTAAGACAAGGGCCATAAAAACACCTTTAGTTATTTACTTTCCTTTTAACATAAGGGAACAAGCAGAGAATAATCTAACCCAGGAAATCATCAATGATATGACTTTAAATAGACAAATTATAGTGGAAGAGAGCTTGGGGCAACTGCAAAAGCTTCTTCTAGCTCCTGCTTTGGGGAAATCTAGAACCCTTGATATGGCTGCTGCGTTTGCACCAGATGATGCGATTATAGATGTGTTTGTTATATATAATAGTTTTAGTCCAGAACCAATTATAATTACGCCACAAGAGACCAATCTTTATCCACTTATTTTCCCGTATCTTGGCGCAAGGGGGACGGTAAGAGAGATGCTTACCCTTATAAATGAGGGGTTAGAGAACATGGCAATAGGCTCTTTGGCGCCTATTTTAGGAAATGAACCATTTAACATTACACCCACAGATTTTAGGCCAGTATCAATCTCAAAAAGTCCAAAACCCCTAAAGGGGAGGGGGATTTTAATTGGGATTATAGACACTGGTATTGACTACACAAATCCTGTATTTATAGATTCAAATGGGGAAAGCAGGATTATCAGTATATGGGATCAAACCATAGGAAGTAGTTCACCTTATGGATATGGGACCATATATGATCAGGAGGCAATTAATAAAGCCCTTAAAAGCCCAGATCCATTTGCAGTTGTTCCCCATAAAGATGAGAGTGGACATGGTACTATCTTAGCTGGCATTGCGGCAGGTGGAGGCAGGTTTGAAAATGGAAACTACACAGGTATAGCACCAGATGTGCAACTTGTTATTGTAAAGCTTGTGCCAGCAACACCGGCCATGCAAGAAGTTATTTATAGCCAGTTTAATCCTTTTGGGTTTTCGGGCCTAGATATTGCACGTGCGGTTCAGTTCGTAACCAATTTGGGCATCCAACAAGGAAAACCTATTTCTGTTTGTTTGCCATCGGGCACTAATAATGGTTCTCATGATGGCGCAAGTGTTTTAGATCAAGTCCTTAATATTTATGGACAAAATGTGGGCGTGTCTATTGTCTTACCAGCAGGAGAGGAGGCTAATAAAGGACACCATGCTTCAGGAAACTTAAGTGAGGGAGAAGAGCAAAAAATCCTTCTCACCATTCCCAAGGGGCAAGAAGGATTCGTGGTAGAAATATGGGCTGAGTTTGGTGATCGCTTTGCGGTGTCCTTAATCCCTCCTAAAGTAGGAGAAGTTGTTTCTATCGTTTTATTAAATAAGGCTAAAAACAACCCATTACCTGGCACCTCATTTGTATGGTCTCAGGGCAGTAAGATTGATGTTGATATAGGGTGCCAGGTGATTCGTTTTCGTTTAGGTGATCCAACTGAAGGGGAGTGGATTATCCGCATTAAGGGAATTGTTGTTGTTAAAGGGGGGTATAATATATGGATTCCCAAAACAGGAATGATTTTACCAACAACGATATTATCTCCCGCAGATTCCTTTACCACTATCTATAGCAC
>CAYRAL010000066.1:5679-6155 GCA_964422235.1 uncultured Candidatus Epulonipiscium sp.
CTATGATGCCAGGTCTCAATCATCCACTGCTAGCTCAGGCAGGGGATTTACAAGAGACGGTAGGGTTAAACCTGATTTTTTGGTGAATAGCGTTAATATACTTGGACCCCTTCCAGACAACAAATGGGGTCTTACAACAGGAACCACCACTGCAAGTGCTATTACAGCAGGTATTGCTGCCCTTATTTATGAAGATCAAATAAAGCAGGGGTTGGACCTAGCAAATACCACAGCTATGAGGGCAATATTAGTTGCAAATGCAAAGAGGGAAGCCACCATAAACTATCCTAACCCATCAACAGGATACGGTTTATTAGATATTAACCAGCCCTTTATCATTAAGGATGTAACCAGCTGATATGGTATAATTGATAGGAATTCAGATTTATCCTAAATAGAAATAATGACTTGTTGTCAGCTTTAAGGTTGTGGTATATTGAGATGATAATGCAGCCTTTTTACAATTATAATGAGAT
>CAYRAL010000066.1:6165-6538 GCA_964422235.1 uncultured Candidatus Epulonipiscium sp.
CAATAAATTTAAAGCAATGTTAGTGTCAGAAACTGGCCAGGGAGAGTACAAAAGAGAAACGATAGTAGAGGTATCCTTAGAAGACCTAGATGGAAAAATAGATCAGATCCTACAAGGAAAGCACGTAGGAAGAACCATTGTTAATCTTGAATTATAAAAGGCGAATATGATATGAGAAAGAGGTTTAAATGTCTAAGAATAAATTTAATAAGTCATTATTTGAGCAAGTAAAATTAGGAAATATGAATCTTAAAAACAGGTTTGTTAGAAGTGCCACGTGGGAGAACATGACCACAGAAGATGGCCACCTTACACAGAAGTTTTATAAGGTCATGGAGCATTTAGCCCAGTATTTTAAGGGCTACGACTATGT
>CAYRAL010000067.1:0-3883 GCA_964422235.1 uncultured Candidatus Epulonipiscium sp.
TACCGAAAACGCATGAGAAGGCGTCTTTACCGCTAGGGGACAGTCCCCATTGCTATACTAACTAAGCTGTCAATACTTTCCCTCACAAATGGGCCAGTGTCCATATCCCTGCCAGCCTCTTTTGACCTCAGGTCATAAAGAGGCCTGCCGAGATATGAACACTGGCCCAATTCCATCAAGACTCTCTCTTCCACTTTACAAGTTCACCCCACTAGAGTATACTCATATATGTACTATAAATGAAAAATTAAGGGGGAACTAGATAATGAAAAAAATATTAATTATACTAACATCTGTTATAATCGCTACAACACTCATAACAGGCTGTGCTACTAAAAAGAACGCAGGCATTGAAGGTATTAAAGAACGAGGAAAAATGGTTGTTGGATTAGATGATTCTTTCCCACCAATGGGATTTAGAGATGAAAATAATGAAATTGTAGGATTTGATATCGATCTTGCTAGAGAAGTAGGAAAGCGCCTAGGTGTTGAGGTTGAGTTTAGACCTGTTGTTTGGGAAACGATTGGTATGTCTCTTAATAACGGAGATATTGATATGATTTGGAATGGTTGTACAATCACAGAAGCACGTGAAAAAGAAATGACTTTTTCCACGCCCTATCTAAGGAATCAACAAATTATCGTTGTAAGACCAAATTCAGATATTAAAAATAAAGCTGACCTAGCTGGAAAAACAGTTGCCATTCAAGCAGGTAGCTCTAGCCAAGAGGCTCTTGAAAAAGATGTTGACGTATTTGAATCCCTAAAAGAAGTACGTAAATTTGAAAATAACGTTGATGCATTATTAGACCTCAATGTAGAACGTGTTGACGCTGTTGTGGTCGATCTAGTTGTTGGGCGCTATTATTTTGCCAAACAACCCGATGACTATATTGTACTTGAGGATTCCTTTAAAGATGAATTCTATGGAATTGGAATGAGAAAAGAAGACAAGACCTTTATCTCAGCAGTTAATGATGCCCTTGAAGAAATGTCAAAAGATGGATCAGCTGAAGAGATTTCAAAAAATTGGTTTGGTGACAATGTTTTTATTAACTAGCAGGGGGTATAACTTATGGGCACACTTTTTAATGCAGTAACAATCGCTAAATGGATCTCTATGTCCAAGTACATACTGTCAGGACTAGGACTTACATTATCCTTGTACGCTTTTACAATAACACTATCGATGCCCTTAGGTATGCTTGGTGCTTTAGGAAAACTTTCATTTAAAAACAAATTCCTTTCCCTAGCACTGGATTTCTATACATGGATATTTCGCGGAACACCTTTAATGCTTCAGCTTTTCTTTTTCTATTTTGGTCTTTCTACTTTAGGTATTAGACTGACACCTTTTCAAGCAGCTGTCATTGCATTTGTTCTTAATTATAGCGCTTACTTTATTGAAATATTTAGGGGTGGTATTAGTAGTATTGATAGGGGGCAGTACGAAGCTGCCCATGCACTTGGTATTAATTACTGGGTCACAATGGTTCATGTTATTATACCTCAGTCACTAAAGGCAGTCCTTCCATCATTATCCAACGAAGCAATTACACTGGTAAAGGATACTGCCCTTGTTTCTGCTATTGGAATGGGAGATCTCCTTAGAAATAGTAAAGAAATTGTTGTTCGGGAAATGATTATGACACCGTTTATTATTGCATCTATAATATACTTAATCCTTACATCGGTGGTCATAACTGTCTTTAAACGATTAGAAAATAAGTATAAGTATTAAAATAGTACATGTCATTTTGGCATGTACTATTTTTTTGTTTATTTCATTTTATATTGCTTTATGATATAATTACAATTGAACGCATATTCTTCAAAGCGCAAACAAAAGGATAACCTATCTTAGAATTAGGAGGGATTCATGTTGAACGCTAATTTAAGTACTAAAAAAGAAAAAATACTTGTATGTATAACGATTCAACACAATAGTAAAAGACTTATTAAAAGAGGATATGAAATGGCCCAAGAAATAGACGGTGAATTACATATTCTTCATATTGCAAAAGGGGAATCCATTTTTACTGAATCTAAAAATGGCTCTTTACTAGATGATTTATTTAAATATGCTTCAGAATTAGGAGCAGAAGTTCATTTTGAATGTAGCAACGATGTAACTAAGTATATTGCATCTTTTATTAAAGATCATGCTATTACATGTATTGTTCTCGGTGAAACCCTGCGTAATGCTCTGTACAAGCTTCTAGCAAAGAATATTGAAACATCTTTAGAATCTAGCATACCTGATGTCAAAATTGTTGTGCTTGAACGAGATACAAAAATAACACCAAATACCAATAAAATTATTCCAACCTAAAAGCAGAAGTATTTTTACTTCTGCTTGTTCTCATTAAATTACTATTTTTTCCCTTAGGAAGGCCGAATTAATATGAATACTAAATTTATTTCTAATACACCTAATCAAGATTTAACCCTTGCTGCTCATGTACTACAAGAAGGTGGCTTGGTTGCTATGCCAACTGAAACCGTATACGGTCTTGCTGCTAATGCACTAGATCCTAATGCTGTTAGTAAAATCTTTAAAGCAAAAGGCAGGCCTTCTGATAATCCTCTTATTATTCATATTGGCTCCCTAAATCAGTTACCACCTTTAGTCAAGGAGGTTTCCCTTACGGCTCAAAAACTAATGGATACATTTTGGCCAGGACCTCTAACACTTGTCTTTTTTTCAAGTCCAATTGTCCCTAGGATTGTAAGTGCTGGGCTTCCTACGGTTGCTATTAGGTTTCCGTCACATCCTATTGCCCAACAACTGATTAATAGCTCTGGTCTTGTACTAGCTGCTCCTAGCGCCAATACATCTGGTAAGCCTAGCCCAACTACAGCACAGCGTGTACTTGAAGACTTAGATGGAAAGGTAGAGGTCATTATAGACGGCGGGAGGGTAGATGTAGGCCTTGAGTCTACGGTTGTAGATGTTACAGGGGAAATCCCTATTATTCTGCGCCCTGGTAAAATAACCAAAAATATGATGGAGACTATTGTAGGACAAGTTAATGTAGATCCTGCACTATCTAACTTAAATGATGTTAATTTTATTCCTAAAGCACCTGGTATGAAATACACTCACTATTCTCCTAATGCCCATGTATATATTGTAGAAGGCCGCAAGGATGATGTTGTACGTACTATTAATGATCTTACTTTAAAGGGCCATACAAATAATAAAAAAATTGGTATTATGGCAACTAATGAAACGATTTCTTCTTATAGGCAAGCTGATCTAATCATAAGCTTAGGATCAAGATCTAATTTGGAAACTATTGCCCATTCACTTTTTGAGGCACTTCGTGCATTTGATGATGCTAATATGGACATTGTATATACTGAAAGATTTTCTGTAGAAGGAATTGGAGATGCGATTATGAATCGTCTCATTAAAGCAGCAGGTCACAAAATTATTTCTGCAGCAGCTATAGGAGGTTTAAAAGATTGAAAAAGATTATTTTTGTTTGTACAGGTAATACCTGCCGTAGCCCTATGGCAGAGATGATTACGAAAGACTTATTAAATAAAGCTGATATAAATAATATAGAAATATACTCTAGAGGGCTTAGTGTATTTGGTCCATCACCCCTTAGTCCTCATGTGGAGACCATACTTTCTAAGCAAGTTATTAATATTTCATCACACTGCTCTAGGATACTTTTAGAAGATGATCTTACAGATCATACACTTATTCTCACTATGACTGATGCCCACAGACAATTAGTCAACCATCTATTTCCTAGGTATTCTAACCAAACCTATACTTTATCCGAATATGTAATAGGAACTAATATTGATATTAAGGATCCCTATGGTGGAGATCTTAATACCTATAAAGAATGCTTCTTTCAACTTGAGG
>CAYRAL010000067.1:3983-6532 GCA_964422235.1 uncultured Candidatus Epulonipiscium sp.
GATCCCTATGGTGGAGATCTTAATACCTATAAAGAATGCTTCTTTCAACTTGAGGAACTTTTAGAAATTTTAGTTAAAAACTTGCTTACACTATAAAAACGTTGTATATTAATAAAGGATTAAAAGTAAATGGAGGTAATTTATAATGATAGCTATTGGAGCAGATCACGGTGGTTTTGAATTAAAACAAGAAATCATAGAACACCTTAAAAGTAAAAACATCAAAGTTAAAGATTTTGGTACTTTTTCTGATGATGCAGTTGATTATCCAGATTTTGGCCACGCTGTAGCTAATGCTGTTTTAGATGGTACTTGCGACCAGGGTATTCTTATTTGTGGCACAGGTATTGGAATCTCTATTGCAGCTAATAAAGTTTCTGGTATTCGTTGTGCCCTTTGCCATGATTGCTTTTCTGCAGAGGCTACTAGGCTACATAACGATGCCAATATTCTTGCATTGGGCGCTAGGGTTATTGGGCCTGGTCATGCACTTAAAGTAGTGGATACCTTTCTCTCTACATCATTTTCTGGCGATGACAGACATGCACGTCGCATTGCTAAAATCGAACTGTAATAATATAAAATGGAGGAATATAACTATGTCTAATGTTTTTTGTACTGAACACCCACTCATTCAACACAAAGTTTCTAGACTTCGTAATAAAAAAACAGGTTCTAAAGAATTTAGGGAACTGGTTTCAGAAATCTCACGTCTTATATGCTATGAAGCAACTCGGGACCTAATATTAGAAGATCACCAAATTAATACACCTATAGGTCCTACTATAGGAAAAAAGGTTGCTGGTAAAAATTTAAGTATTATCCCTATTCTAAGAGCAGGTCTTGGCATGGTAGACGGTATGCTGGACCTGGTTCCTACTGCTAAAGTAGGTCATGTTGGCTTATACCGTGATCCTGAAACCTTAGAGCCTGTAGAGTATTACTGTAAGTTGCCACAAGATATAGCAAAACGCCAGCTTTTCGTTCTAGATCCTATGCTTGCAACTGGTGGTTCTGCTGTAGCAGCTATCCAATTTATTAAGGACCGGGGTGGTAAAAACATTAAGTTCCTTTGTATAATCGCAGCCCCTGAAGGAGTCAAAAGACTACAAGATGCTCATCCTGATGTAACGATATATGTTGCTTGCCTAGACGAACGACTCAATGAGCATGGTTATATTGTTCCTGGTCTTGGTGATGCTGGTGACCGTTTGTTTGGCACTAAATAAGCCATGAATAAGAAAATTAATTTAGATTTACCAACTAACTCTAGGCCTAGTTGGGATGAATATTTCTTAGAAATTATAGAATTAATAAAACAACGTTCTACATGCCTTAGAAGACAAGTTGGTGCCATCATTGTTAAAGATAAACGCATACTGGCTACCGGCTATAATGGTGCTCCTACTGGGTGCAGACATTGTCTAGATATTGGCTGTCTCCGAGATGAATTAGGTATCCCATCTGGTGAACGTCACGAGCTGTGTAGAGCTGTCCACGCAGAGCAAAACGCTATTGCACAAGCTGCTCAGTACGGCATTAGTGTAGCTGGTGCAACATTATATGTGACACACCAACCATGTGTCATGTGTGCTAAGATTGTTATTAATGCAGGAATTGAACGTATTATCTATAGTGGTGATTATCCTGATAAGCTCTCACTTGAACTACTTAATGAAGCGGGAATTAAACTTATAAAAGTATCCTAAAAATATTTTATCACCGATATGACAAGATTAGTTGATATATCTTGTATTCGGTGATAAAATTGTATATGCACATAATATTTTAAACCTATACTTGATTGGTAATGTTTACTCAATTAACAGTATAACTAAGGAGAGAGTTTATTTTGTCTATAATTTATATATTGTCATTTGTAATGGCGTTTTTAATTTCATTTTTAACAACACCACTTGCAAAGAAGATTGCTTTTAAAGTAGGAGCTATTGACCAACCTAAGGATAGGGGCGTTCACACAGAGGCAATGCCTCGTATGGGCGGGATAGCAATTGTATTAGGCTTTATGATTACTTTATTAGTCGTAACGCCTTTTGTACCACTACTTAACTGGAAACAGTTTTTAGGTGTTTCTGCTGGAGCCATCATCATCTTCATACTTGGATTTTTTGATGATATTCATAACCTTAATGCAAAGTTTAAACTTATTTTTCAAATTCTTGCAGCTTTAATGGTAACCTCAGCAGGTATTAAAATTCAATTTTTATCTTTGCCATTCTTTGATAATTCTTTAATATCATTACAAGCTTTTTCAACACCACTTACTGTTATTTGGATTGTTGGTGTGACCAATGCTGTAAACCTTATAGATGGGTTAGATGGCCTTGCTGCTGGTGTTTCTTCAATAGCATCCATTTGCCTAATGGCACTATCTATACATAGTGGTTATCCCCTTGCACTTGTCCTTACAGCCACTCTTGCCGGTTCTTGTTTAGGATTTTTGCCATATAACTTTAATCCTGCTACTATTTTTATGGGAGATACGGGTTCAACCTTCCTTGGATTTATACTAGCAGTAACCTCAATAT
>CAYRAL010000068.1:0-6509 GCA_964422235.1 uncultured Candidatus Epulonipiscium sp.
ACCATATCTCCATATTCATATCCAAAGGTTATGTTTTTAAGATTTAGTTTATCGTATTTTATAATAAGAATCGCTTGATTTTCTCCGATTTTCTTGTTTTGTTCTTCATTCATTATTTGCTTTAGAAAGGCTGCATTCGGAAGTCCTGTTAGGCTATCATAATAGGCAAGCTTTATTAGTTTTTTATTTCTTCTATAGGTTGCAATAATGGAATAGATTAGGGAAATATATACGGTCATTATCCCAGCTATAGTGAGCAGTATGTTACTTCTAATGACCGGTATCATGCCCTCTAATGAATATTGAATTCCCAATGTCACTAAGTTTTCTGATTCATGACTAATAGGCACAAATATCTCATATAAATCCACTCCATTGGATGCATTGATCCGACCGTATATTTTGTCATTATTAAGATTTGTTATGATAGACTCATTATTAATCTGAATACCAAGCATTTCTGTATTTGTACTTGCCGTAATTGTATTATTCTTGTCTAAAGCGTACAATTGCACGATGTCCCCATCTATGACCATTGCTTCCAGATGATATTGCAGCCTAAATGAATCTAGTAAGGCATAGACTTTTTCTGCTAGTATACCAACCTGAATAAATGACCCGTCCGGATTCTTGATATAAGCATACTTATAATGCAAATCACTGTCTGAATCCTTCCTAATTTCTCCTATAAGCAAGTCTTCATGGCCAATCATAAAATCATATACTGGGTGGCCTTCTTCTGCCTGCCAGCCTAGATACTTACCTGAACCTGAATACTCAATGATTCCTTCTGGATTATATGCATGTATTTCGTCTATAGCATAGTCTCTAGCAAAGCTTGTAAAAAATTCATCGCTATAATGCTCCCTATGTCTATCAGCCATTCTTAGATATTCTGTTAGCCTTTCGTTCAATAGGCCATTAATAGCATCTACCGCTAGTGTAGTATTAGATAGATTTGCAGAAATACTCCTAGCAATTTTTAGACCTTCCTCTTTTTTTAATTCATAGAAATATGTTTTTATACTTCTACTCATTGTAACAGTAATAATTGCAGATATTAAAGTGATCATGATAAAAGGTATTATGTAGATTTTAATATTTACTTTCTTATTCTTCCCGGTCATAATATGGCCTCCTCATAAAATATCCCTTATTCTCTCTTCTCACTAAAATCTTTATCTTAATTCTATAGTATTTTCCAGCATTTCTCAACTAAAAACTCTATATTTCTCATCACCACTATAACCACTTAGCCTTTGAAAAAATCTTTCTCCATCTACTATTAATGACTATCAAGGTGCCTCAAATACTACCTCTTCTTTTTTGGGCATAGAGAATGCACCTACTGATTAAAGTAAGTGCGCGTATTAAGATAAATAATGATTATATTTTAAACTGCTCTATCTGTTCATTTTCTAACTGATTAATATTTTCTTCCACGTATATGTATTCATTATCAACAATTTCTTGGATCAATCGATTAATGGCATCTGTAAAAGGCCTATCTAATCCTCGAACTATAGCATCTACTTTATTGCGGCTTTCTATATCAGCGATACTTAATTTTTCAAGAGCAGTCTTATATTCTACCCCTAATTGTTGATGAAGTGCCAATGCATCTTCTATATCCTTGGTATCGAAGCCAAATGCAAGATACTCTTGTTTCAAGCTTTCTAGACTACTTTTCACCTTAGTTTCTTCCTCTAAGAATGCATTATAATATTGATCATATTGGTCTCTATTATTACCTCGTATCAGCAAATTCTTCCATTCCTGGACTTGGGTTTTAAAACCGATTGATACCGCATCAGAGGCAACGATTAGCTCACTATATTTTTAAGCGTTTCTGTGGTTTCTATAACTTTTGTCTCTGTTTTATCAAGAATATAAAATCCTGATACGACAATCCCAATTATAATAATAACGATTAGTAAATATGATGTAATTAATTGTCTTCCTATACTACTTCTTTTCACCTTTAATGTATTTATTTTATCTTTTGTCATAGTTACCTCCTTATAAACAACCTATTAATCAACTGATGGCAATAGCCCTTGCCATGGGTAAATCTAGCATGGCATTGATTGTCCTGATTCTCAAAATCCAAGAAGAGTAGCAACCAGTAAACCCCGATGCTACTCTTTTTTTTTGTTCTATATTTAATTCTTTCCCATATAAGAGTACTTATCCTTCATATACTACTATGGTGGGATTCTGCCCTTAGGCTTAGTCTTGGTCTAAAATAACTTGTTTACGACTATCTGCCAGTTTTGGAACGTATATTGTGAACAAGACCGCTGCTATAATACCAATTGTATATGATATAGCGTAGCTTTCTGGTGATAATCCAAATAATCCACCTATTCTAGATTCAAGTCCCAAACCGATATTTTCATGACATATATATGCTGTTACAACGAATGTATAGAATGTGCCTGGAAGCAATGCAATAAGGTAATTCTTGCCAGCGACCTTAAGATAAACTGCAATCATTGCAAGAGCAAATAGTGCTACTAACTGATTTGTAAAGCCAAAGTATCTCCACAATAGATTGAATCCACCTGGTGATAATTTTGCATATACTAGTATTAAAATTGCAGGAACAAATATTATTAAAGATAGTATAACTCTCTTTTTAGCGTCCTTTTGATCTATGTTAAATTGCTCAGCTATCATAAGCCTCAGTGCCCTAAACGCTGTATCTCCTGATGTTATAGGTAATACTATAACGCCAGCGATTGCTATTAGTCCACCGAAATTTCCCATGAACTCCCTTGAGATGATACCGACCATTGTTGTTGCTCCTGTATCAAGTCCTGCACCTCTACCGAACAATACCATTGCTCCTGCAGCCCATATCATAGCAATTGCCCCTTCAACTATCATCATTGTGTAGAAAGTGCCACGGCCTTCTTTTTCAGATTTAACTGTTCTTGATATAAGAGTTGCCTGACTGCCATGAAATCCCCCCTATATTTGTTTTAATTTGTAATTAAATTATAGCATACAAGGGATTATTTAGGTCTAATATAGTGCGAAGTGCATAATATCAGGTGTAAGATACAACAAAATTAGTGTTAAATTTTCAATATATCCTTTAAACCCTTAATTTTATTCCTACTTACGGGTAATATATCATGGTCATAATATTGCATCTTTACACAATATGTATGGTTAAATCCTTGAAACAACTCCATAATATGTTTGGTATTTACAAGATAACTTTTTTGAATTCTGAAGAAGCCATCTAGTCTAAGTCTATCTTCAAATACTTTTAATGGTGTATTGTCAATATACTTACCCTTCCTAGTATGAATCATACAGTTTTTATTTTGAGATTCAATGTAAATAATAGAGAAAATATCCACAAATACTATCTTTTTATCAACATTTAAAGGAATTCTTGTCATCCTATTATCCATTAACTCTCTTTCTTTTTCATGACTTCTCTTGTACTTATCCAGCATAAGTTTAACCTTTTGCTTAGAAAAAGGCTTAAGAAGGTAATCGAGGGCCTCCACAGCAAAGGCATCTTCAGCATAGTTATTATATGCAGTAGCAAAAACTATTTCGACATCAGGTTGAATCCTTCTGGCAGTTGAAGCAAGGGTGATACCACTAATATCTCCAAGGTTAATATCTATACACAACAGATCAAAAGACTGCTCAGAAAGTATCATTAGAGCATCTTCGCCACTTGAAGCCTCAAGGATATCTACACCCGGCATTGCTTTAGTAATTAAGTATTTTAATTCACTTCTTGCAGGTTTTTCATCATCAATTATAGCTATTTTCATTTAGTCAGCCTCCTATCTAGCCCACTATAGTTATTAGCTTATTTTTAATAATACTTATATTGACAGTTGTTCCTGATGGTGTTGACACAATATCCAGTCCATTTTCTTTTCCATAGATATAAAAAAGCCTCTTATATACATTAGAAAGTCCTATATTCTTATCATCCGTTGTGTTATTTCTTAATCTTTCTATCACATGGTCTGGAATTCCATTCCCATTATCACTTACTGAAATTAGAACATCACTATCTCTTTCACTTACTTTGATTTCTACTATACCAGTCTTTTTACACATAGCCCCATGGAAAACAACATTTTCAACGATTGGTTGAACGATTAGACAGGGTACCATGATATTTAACCCCTTGGTATATCTATGGATATCTCTAGCCTTTCATCAAATCTTGCTTTTACCAGTTGTAAGAAAGCCTCTACATATTCCATTTCTTCATATATACTCACAAGAGCATCCTTGGTTTTGATAGAATTTCTGAAGTAAGTTGCTAGGGCAATTAATAATTCTCTTGCATCTTCTGGTTTTTCCCTTATAAAAGAACTAATTGTGTTTAAAGAATTAAATATAAAATGAGGATTTATTTGAGATTGTAGTGCTTTATATTCAGCCTTCACCAACAATTCTCTCTGTTTCTCCATATCAGCTAACTCATATTGAGTTGAAAGCAACTTTCCTAAACCATCTGCAAAAAGAATCTGTGCATCATAAGAAATGCGATATTTTTTTGAAAATATGATCATAGATCCAAATACCTTGCTATTTTTCATCAAAGGTACACTTATGCCTATCATCTCTTTAAGAGGCTCGTGGAAAATATCCTCTTCACTAGCACCTTCTACAATTATGACCTCCTTTTTCTCAAATACCATTTGTGCAATTTCTGGCATATAATTCTTATCTGATGGAAGATTTATCTTTCCTTTCACACTAATTATTCTATCTGCATTGGTAAATACCACAGCTAAATCCTTTGAAAAATCCAGGATTACCTCGCCAATTTTGTTACAATTCTTCTCATTATACTCTCCTGTCTGTAGAATTGGCAAACACTTTTGAGTGATGTCAAAGGTAGTATTTACCTTTTTCCCTACCTTCTGTTCTTGCTCTTTTATGATATTTTTAAAGACGCCAAGAAATAGAACCATTCCTATGGCATTAAAAATAGTCATGGGCACGAATATGCTTTTTACAAGTATAAAAGCTTCATCAAAAGGTCTTGCCAACATCAGGATAATCAACATTTGAAGGCTTTCAACTGAAAAAGTAATTGAAAACAGTTCCAAACTACTATATTTATTTTCCTTTACATTCCTTGAAACAATAGCAGCAATAATGCCACCTAGAAAGGTAGATATGGTACAAGCAAGTGTTGAAAATCCACTGCTGTCAATGAGAAATCTATGTATACCAGCAATTGCACCAACGACTACTGCAACAACTGGCCCACCTATGAATCCACTTGCCATGACACCAATAACCCGAGTATTGGCAAGTACACCATTAACGGAGTAGCCCGAATAGTTGGATATGATAGCTATTGTTGAAAAGATGAGAATTAATAATAGCTGATCTTGGATCGAATTATTTTCGTGTACGATAACTTTTCGCACCGTTTTAACTCTTGCCAGCACCTGTGCCAATAGGATCAATAGGCCTATATTTAGCAGCATAGCTTGAAAGATTTCTACATTCATATTCACACCTTCTTTCTATGTTTAATGATATGACTATATTCTAGCACACAATCACATGTTATTGGTAAAGGCTTGTGTTATAATAACAAAGAGTGCTTCAAAAATATAGTTTTGGGGGGATTTTATTGGATAAGTATTATCATTTATTAGAAATCTACAAAAAATTCCATATGAATATCGATCAATCTGGTTTTCTCCCTCTTATCCGTTGTGCTAGTGAAGTTTTTGATGCACCTGTTATATTTACAGATAAGGAATACAGGCTCATATCCTTGTACCCCTCTAAAAAAATTGGAGATTATGTCTATGATACCTTATTAGAAGAAGGTAGTTTATCTGATGATACCATTGCAGCTTTTCATGAAGCTTATTTAAGGCAACCAGGTACTCGCTATGAACCTTTTTTTGAAAACCAAGGATTAGTAAAAGACTGTCCTAGGATTTTTGCTGAAGTTTATGATGATACTAAAATCTTGGGCCATATTGCTATTTTTTTAAAAGATAAAGAGTTTAAAGCCTGGCAATTAGAAGCGGCATCTTTTCTTACCAGTGCTCTTAGAGTTAAAATTAATTTATCAAAATATGCGCCATCTGTTCACGTAAATAGTTTAAGAGATTTATTGGATCCTACTACATCTACACAGGCTAAAAGCCGTTCTATTGCCCAATTAGAAAAATTAAATGCAAGGTTAAGCATGCTTTTAGTGGCACCCTTAGATCAAAGCAAATCACAACAGGCTTTTGCTTCTATTGCTATAAATCATTTGTTGCTTAATTTTCCAGATTCTATACCTATTGAGTATAAAGATGATTTAGTGATTTTACTCACTAATAAATATGGGTCTAGTAATTTAAAAGAAACTGCAGAAAAGATATCAGAATACCTCTTTCAATATAAAATCCTATGTGGTGCTGTTTACCCTATGAAGGATTTGTATACTTTACATGAACACTATATTCAAGCACGGGCAACAGCTGTCTATCGTTATTGGTATGAAA
>CAYRAL010000069.1:0-6449 GCA_964422235.1 uncultured Candidatus Epulonipiscium sp.
GTACAAAAGGTGTGAAAACCACATGTGCATCTCGTATGCTGCAAAATTTTATTCCACCATATAGTGCAACGGTTATAGAAAAATTAGAAGACCAAGGTGCTATTATGCTTGGAAAACTAAACATGGATGAGTTTGCCATGGGAGGCTCTACAGAGAGCTCATATTTTTACCCAACAAGTAACCCGTGGGATACTGAAAGAAGCCCAGGCGGTAGCTCGGGAGGCAGTGCGGCTGCATTATCAGCAGGGGAAGCAGTTTTCTCGGTAGGGACAGATACAGGTGGGTCCATTCGCCAGCCAGCAGCTAGTTGTGGACTAGTTGGGATGAAACCAACCAATGGTATTATTTCTAGATACGGCCTTGTATCTTATGCATCATCCCTGGACCAAACATCCCCCATGACAAAGGATGTGACGGATATGGCACTGGTTTTAAATGCCATTGTGGGACATGACCCTAAGGATACCACATCCATTCCAATGGAATACCCAGATTATACAAAGGCTCTTATAGCGGATATAAAAGGAATTCGTATAGCATTACCAAAAGAATATTTTGGCCAAGGAATAGACCAAGAAGTGAAAGATATCATTTTGGCCTCAGCAGAAAAGTTAAAGCAAATGGGTGCCATTGTTGAAGAAGTATCTATGCCTCTTATCAAATATGCCCTACCTGTTTATTATATATTAGCCTGTGCAGAGGCGTCTTCCAATTTAGCGCGTTTTGATGGCGTAGCCTATGGACATCGAGCAGAAAAATATACAGATGTAGATAGTTTATTTAGCAACTCAAGAGGTGAAGGATTTGGGTCAGAGGTAAAGCGCCGTATTATATTAGGTACATTTGTACTTAGTTCAGGCAACTTTGATAGCTATTACAAAAAAGCATTACAAGGCGCAGGACTTATTAAAAAAGAACATAAAAAAATACTAGATGATTATGATATTATTCTAACGCCTACAATGATCACTACAGCATTAAAATTAGGTGAAAAACAGCTGGACCCAGTACAAGCCTATCTAAATGATATTTGTACAATTAATGCAAATATTGCAGGGTTACCAGCCATGTCAATTCCTTGTGGATTTGATTCAAAAGGACTTCCAATAGGGATGCAGTTAATAGGTGATGAACTAAAAGAAGAAACTATTTTAAAGGTAGCTTATACATTCGAACAAACCGCAGATTATAAAGATCAAAGACCAAAATTATAGAGACAAAGAGGTGAGAAAGTGAGTATATATTCAGATTACGAAACAGTTATAGGGATAGAAGTTCACACAGAACTTTCTACAAAAACAAAAGCATTTTGCAGTTGTAGTGCAGCATTTGGAGGAGAAGAAAATACCCATTGTTGCCCGAGCTGTATAGGGATGCCAGGCGCCTTACCAGTGCTTAATGAAAAAGTAGTGGAGTACGGCGTAAGAGCTGGCCTTGCAACCAACTGCTCAATTAATAAATATAGTAAACATGATCGGAAAAATTACTTTTATCCAGACCTTGCGAAAGGATACCAAAACACACAAGATGAGTTCCCTATTTGTTTTGAAGGATACATTGATATAGAAGTAGAAGGTGGGACAAAACGTATTGGGGTTACCCGTATACACTTAGAAGAAGATACAGGTAAACTGACCCATGATGAGGCAGGATCATTTATTGACTATAATCGCTGTGGCGTGCCACTTATTGAAACCGTATCAGAACCAGATATTAGCTCAGCTAGTGAAGCCAGGGCGTACCTAGAAACCCTTAGGAACATCTTTAGATATATTGGCATATCAGATTGTAAGATGAATGAAGGTTCCTTTAGGACAGATGTTAATATTTCTGTCAGAAAAAAGGGAACTGAAGAATTAGGGACTCGTACAGAAATGAAAAATCTTAACTCATTCAGTAACGTGGAAAAATCCATTGAGGCAGAAACAAAACGTCAGATAGATGTTTTAGCAGCAGGTGGAGAGATTATCCAAGAAACAAGAAGATGGGACGAGCTAGCCCAAACAACTATCTCTATGAGAACGAAGGGAGATGCAGCGGACTACCGTTACTTTGAGGACTCAGATCTTAGACCTGTCATACTGACTGATGAATATATTGAAAACATTAACGCAAGCTTACCAGAACTACCAAATGCAAAAAAGGCAAGGTATATGGAAGAATATGATTTAAATAATTATGATGCTAGCCAACTAGTAGGTTCCCAAAAAATTGCAAATTTCTTTGAACAAGCAGTAGAGACATGTAACAATCCTAAAGCCGTAACAAACTGGATTATGAGAGATATATTCAGTCGCTTAGATGAAGATCAAAAAGAAGAGGCAGCCATACCCTTTCAAGCAGAGCTTTTAGGACAAATGATTAAACTAATTGATAAAGGTACGATCAGTAATAACATTGCTAAACAAGTTTTTGAGGAAATGTGGACAACTGGTAAGGATCCTGAGACAATTGTGGATGAAAAAGGGTTAACACAAATTAGTGATGATGGAGCCCTTATAGAAATGGCTAAAGAAGTATTAGAAGACAATGAAAAATCAGTGCAAGACTATTTAGGTGGGAATGAAAGAGCCATGAAAGCCTTAATGGGTCAAATGATGAAAAAGACTAAGGGAAAAGCAAACCCTCAAAAAGTAACAGAGATATTAAAAGGAATGTTAAAAGAAATGATGTAAGATATTAATATTACGTAACAAATAAGTAACAAGTATGTGACAAGATTAGGTGGGAATATCCAGTATTAATCTAAAAAAACATAAAAAGGTATAAAAAATAGCAACATAACTAAAATATCTGTAACATTAGATATTTTAGTTATGTTTTTTTGTATATTAAGAAAAAATCAACTCATTCTATGGAACTTTTAGTTTTGTACTCCGTCTAAAAATCTGATATACTTAAGAAAGAGATATTGTATCAAAATAGATTATGGGAGGAAAGTAAATGAGCAAATTAATAAGACATGCATTATTAGCAACATGCATACTTTCACTACAAATCATAAAATCTGCCACACCTTTATATGCAAATACAATGACCCTTACATATGATGGAAAGCAGCATACATATAATAAACCACCAATTACACTTGAAATAGATCATCAAAAGATAGAAATGGCCATGCCACCAGTACAAATTGATGGACGAACATTGGTTCCCACAAGAGAAGTATTTGAGCCAATGGGTGCATCTGTAGAATGGAAAGCTGCCGAAAAAAAGGTGTTTATAAACCATGGGGATAAACTGATTGTATTAGAAGTGAATAACCCAGACGCATGGGTAGAAGGGGCATCGCAAAAGCTAGATGTGCCACCTAAAATTATTAATGACAAGTTAATGCTTCCTCTTAGATTTTTAGGTGAAAGCTTGGGTTATAAAGTGGATTGGGATCACGCCACTAGCCATATTAGCATTGAGCAGATCGTGTCAGTTCCAGCGCTAAAAACAACAGTAGAGGATGTAAAAGTGAAAAACCAAGATGATGGCATTTCACTTTATACAATTCATCTTGAAAAACCAGTTGACTCCTATTCTCACTTTACACAAGCAGATAAGGTGGTCATTGATATTGATAGCGCCAAGAACCTATTGGAGAGACAAATAACATTAGCAGAAAATCCTTATGTGCATGCAGTTAGGACAAGTCAATATACACCAGAACAAACAAGAGTGGTATTTGACTTAATTAAAGAAACTAGTTCGAAGGTTGAGCTTTCTAAAGATAAGATGGCTATTACTGTAAGTATGATTACAAGCAACCAAGAGGGATCTGAGTTCCAGGAGCCAAAGCCGGAAGAAATAGAGCCAGATAGAATTGTTGAAGATGTTGAGCTTAAAAACTTTAAATATATACATAGCCCACAAGAAGCTATTATATTTAAAAAAGAAAAAGGTTTATCGATTGATGATATTGAAATTAATGATGATTATAGAAATAGAAAAATCACTGTAACATTACCTAAAAATTATAGTGATGTATATAATGATGGATTAATTAATATTGGGAGTAACACAATAGATAAAATTTTAATAACATCTAATACTAAAACAGAATTTATTATCCATGAATCAAAGATTAGGGCATATGAAATGATAGATGATGGAGAAAACATTAAAATTATATTTATGGATCCTAAAGAAAAATATAAGCAGATTGTTTTATTAGATATGGGTCATGGTGCTCATGATGGAGGGGCTTCAGCTAATGGCTTACAAGAGAAAAATATAAACTTTGAACAAGGTATGCATCTATATGATTTGCTACAAATGGATTATAATATTCAAGTTTATATTACAAGAGAAGATGATTCATATCCAACCAACCAAGCTAGAGCGCAACTGGCAAACGAGATAGGTGTAGATTTTTTCATTAGTTTACACAATAACTCCTTTACAAATCCAGGGCCTAATGGGACTGAAATTCTTTATTCTACAAAAGATCCACAAAGTAAAAAAATAGCTCAGATTATCCAAAACAATATGGTTATGAGCTTAGGTACCTTTAATCGAGGAGAAAAGGCCCGTCCAGGCCTAATTGTGTTAAACTCAACTAACATGCCAGCAGTTCTTGTTGAAACAGCATTTCTGACTAATCCAGAAGATGTACAAAAACTCAAATCACCAGAATTTAATAGAGCAGTTGGACAAGTCATATACGATTCAATTGTCGAAATATTTAACACTATGTCATTTCGTTAAAAAGACACACCTATATAATATATAGGTGTGTTTTTTTAGGGAACGAATTATATTGCATATCCCACTTTATACGAGTAAAATTATAAATAGAGGTGGGATAAAATGGGAAAAATAATTATGTTATCTTTATTTATTTTTATTATAGCTACAAAACCAATTTATACGGACAAAAGTCAATTCATTTCTTCACAAACTAAAGTTTTAGGTGTACAATGGAATGGTAATGAGTTAATCCTTGATGTTTCAAAGGATATTGCTTCATATGGTGGTGGTAATGCTATGGAATATGAAGTTGTATCACAGCTTCTAGACCAAGTGTTTGCAAATCCAGAAGTTGAAGTCTTTACACTTCTTATTGAAGGAAAAGAAGAATATCTTCCAGAAGGCACACAAATTCTAAATTATAGTAGGGATGATTATGAAAACAATTATTTTTGCGACACAAAATAAAGATAAAGTTAAAGAAGTAAAACAAATAATGTCAGATATGAATATTAATATTATTACCATGCAAGAAGCAGGAATTGATATTGATATTATAGAAGACGGGGAAACTTTCGAAGCTAATGCAATAAAAAAGGCTAAGGAAATTATGAAAATATCAGGTCATATGGTTTTTGCCGATGATTCAGGACTGGAAATAGATTATTTTAATAAGGCTCCAGGTGTATATTCTGCTAGGTATTTGGGGAATGATACGCCATATGAAGAAAAGAATGCAATTATCTTAAATAAAATGAAAGATGTCCCCCAGCCAAAAAGGGGCGCACGTTTTGTTTGTGCCATAGCGGCAGCATTTCCAAATCAAGAGGATTTAATTGTTACAAGAGGTGTTGTAGAAGGTAGAATTGGGGATGAACCCAGAGGGACAGGCGGTTTTGGTTATGATCCCATATTTTTTCCGGAAGGGTTTGATACATCTACAGCAGATATTTCCCCTGAATTAAAAAATAAAATAAGCCACAGAGGCAAGGCTTTAGAAGCAATGAAAATACAACTTAAGAAAATATTGGAGAATTAGATATGAAGGTTTTAGTAATAAGTGACACTCATAAAGATTTAACAAGTGCAGGACTAGCCATTAGGCAAATGATAAAACAGGGCTTGGATATTGTCATACATTGTGGGGATCATATTGATGATGCTATTAAATTAGAAAAACAGTATCCACAATTAAAGTTTTTTTATGTTCCAGGCAATTGTGATGGATGGTTTTTTAGGCATGATGAAAAAATAAAAGTAATTAATATCGAAGATAAAAAAGTATTAATTACCCATGGAGATCGGCATAATATTAAATTAAATTACAATGAATTATTCGAAGAAGTAAAAAGAAAAAATGCTGATATTGGTCTGTGTGGACACTCACATATTGCCCATGTTGAAACTCAAAAGGATACAGGAATAATAATCGTAAACCCAGGTAGTATAAGCCTTCCTAGAGATTCCAAGTACCCTTCCTATGCAGTTTTAGATATAGAAAAAGGCAAAGAAATAAAAGTGAAAATCATGCTAATAATTGATAAAGAAGCCGCAGAAAATCCCTGCTTAAAATAAAAAAATAAAAGAATTTCAAAAAAGATGTTGACGGATTGAGTAGGATTATGTATAATATAATTTGTCGGTTGATTAAGGAATGGTTTTTAAACAGCTTACAAAACAAGTTTTAAGAGGGACTCTTATAGAAGAGAGTTACGCCCTTAGTGATGGGTAGTCGCCAAGTGGTAAGGCACAGGACTTTGACTCCTGTA